>PDUK01000020.1 GCA_006212115.1 Thalassolituus sp.
GTATTGATGATCAAAGCACCGATGAAGGAGTACTAGGTAGCTTTTTCTGCGCAGTCGCATCTGGGAAATTCACCGGCGTAAAGTTCGAAGAAGTAACTCTAGATTGAGCGCAACCAGTCTTTCGTAAGATGTGCAACACCGAAAAGGCCTGTCATAACCCGAAAGGCTATGCCACTGAAATTCTGATGCCTCCCTGACTACGTTATGCTGTCGGCAGACCAACTTAGAAAAGAACACGGTGCCTGAGATGGAGTTTTACCAAGTATTTGAGAACGACCACGACTATATGGTGCCTCACCTTGACCCTGATGAAGTCGAAGATAAACGCGGTGATGATGATTTCGTTATGATTACCAAGCCGAGAACCTATTCTGAGGGCTGGGTTCCTCTGGAGTTGGAGTTCAAAATGGGTGGATCACTACCAACTATTCCAACAGTTTCTCGCTGGCGTAACTATCTTGTTCTGCATGAGTCGGCTTATAAACAACTCAAAGCGCTACTTGAACCTCATGGCGAGTTTTTGCCTTGCACACATCAAGGCTCTACCCTCTATTTGTTCAATACCCTCACAATTGCAGAAGACTTAGAGGCTATTCAGCCAGGTAGCGTTACTCGCAATGGTAATCTCCTGAGTGCTATCCAATTTGTGGAAACTAAGCTTAAAGGGATTCCGCTGTTCAGAACTAAAGAAAGCTTCGTAAGTGTCTACTGTACGGATGCCTTTAAGAAAGCTGTTGAAGATGCTGTGCTTGAAGGCTTAATGTTCAGCTCAAACCTTACACACTATTAAACCTTTTTAAGCCCTGATCATCCTGGGCTTTTGCCTCGTTTCTACGATATCGGGTCTCTGCAAGAATATTGCTTTGGCTATACTCGCGAGCAATTCGCTTTCCAGAGACTCCTGAGTCTCCAACCCACCCAACCCAACACCCCAAATCGGGCGAACTTCTTAGACACCAGTCAAGGAAAAGTAAAGATCTCGACAATAGGACAAATTGTGACTCGCTCACACTTTCCTACCGTCTGTTCGGGCTATTCTGTCTACCTTGGTGTTGAGACTGAGCCAGGCGAACAATAATAAGGAGCACCGGTAACGTGCCAAGATACAATGACAATCGGGGATACCTGCACTCAATGCAGCGCTGCATTGGGCCCGTGCTCGCCTGTCTGTTTCTCTTTGGCCTATCTTCAGTATCTCAGGCTTCGGTCACACCGCTGGATATGGCTCTCTTGGAGGATGAGGTTCCTCTTGCTGAATACGCCGTTCAGGTGCGTCCCGCGAATGAGCAGTCCGATACCCTTACAGCCATGATGGCCCTGGACGATGACCAGTGGCTGCCACTACCGAAAAACAGCCGCAGCTTAGGGCGTGACTATGGCACAACCTGGTTTCGCGTCGACCTGACGCTGACCAATGAAGATGTCGCTGCTAATGCGTTCCTGCAGTTAGATTACCCGCATTATGATTTTATTGATGTATTCCTCATCAAAGACGGACGCCTGTTAGAGAGCTTTTACACAGGTGACCAACGAGGTTTCGACTCTCGCCCTATTGACCAGCGTACCTTCCTGTTTCCGCTTTCAGCGCTCAATTCGACGGGAGACGCTCAGATATTTTTCCGGATCAGCACACCGGGGCCGTTGCTGATCCCATTCAGTATCGTGACCGACGCAGAGGCCAAGATTCAGGACCGGGATGCCTCTCTGGCACTGGGCCTCTACTTCGGCATGCTGATCATCATGTTTGCCTACAACGCCTTTATTTCCGGGGCACTGCGAGATACTGCATACGTTTACTATCTGGTGTACATGGCCAGTGTTGGTGTACACCAACTGACTTTACAAGGGCTCGGCTATCAGTATTTCTGGCCGGTCGGAAACGTTATTCCTAATAACTTCGCTGTCGCCTTGAGCAGTGCTTTGATGCAGGCCACCGCGGTTGTCTTTGTCATTCGATTTATCCGTCTCTACGAGAATTTCGGCCGACTTGAGCGGGTTCTCGGCACGGTCCTGTTTATCTTCTCGTGGATATTGGTAATGGGCTCGCCGTTTATGGAGTACTCCAGCTTCCTGACGGTGGTGAATGTAACGGGTGCAGTGAGTGTGTTCTGTGGCCTGTATATCGGTATCGTCGGTTGGCAGAAACGCGTTCCTTACGCACGCCTGTTCGCGATGGCCTGGTTTGCGTACCTGATATTTATCGGCTGGTATCTGCTCGAGCTGGCATCTCTGCTGCCCACCAGCCCATTCGGCGAACATATCCTGGCCATCGGCTCGGTAATCGAACTGACCTTGTTGTCGATTGCGTTTGCAGACCGGATCAACCACGAACGTGATCTTCGTTTACGTAGCCAGAGTAAGCTGATGGAAGTTCAGATTGCGATGAATGCGGAGCTTGAAGAGAAGGTCCGTGTTCGCACCAGTGAGTTGGAAGAAGCAAATCGTCGACTCGAGGTACTCAGCACAACAGACGGACTGACAGGCCTGTTTAATCGCCGTCATTTCGATGAGCTGTATGAAAAAGCCTACCTCCGAGCCTGTCGTGATCGGAAACCGCTGGCTGTGCTGATGATCGACATTGATCACTTCAAACAACTTAACGATACCTTTGGTCACCGCTTTGGAGACCTGTGTCTGATCGACGCTGGACGCCTGATCCGTAACACCGTCGCGGGTGAAGAAGCCATCTGCGGGCGCTACGGTGGTGAGGAGTTTGTCATTATCCTACCGGGGTGCACACCTGATGAAGCTCAGCAGAAGGCCGAAGCCCTCCGGCTGGCCTTTGCACGCCACACAGTCAGCGATGGCGCAAACAAAAAAGTAATGACCATCAGCGTCGGCTTGACGATAGATCAGCCGGTCGATCGTTCGGCCTGGGAAAAACTGCTGCAAGCCGCAGACAGCCTACTTTACACAGCGAAAAGAAATGGCCGGAACCAGGTCGCATTCCTGAAGAATACTGGCTCCTGATTGATTGACTCTGTCCTGATCTGAACTAACGTTAAAGTACAATATCTGGGGAAGTATGGGATCCGGAATGCCAATTCCAAAAACACATGATCAAGGCCAGGACAGGCGGTCCGGATTTGCCCTCCATTGCACTCAGGCCCTCGTCTCTATTCTCATTCTGCTCGTTGCTCTTATTGCTCATCGCAGCCATGCCATCGAAACTGTGCACTACACAGGGGATAAAGTCAGTCTCCTGCCGCTATTGGAGTTTGTGTCTGAGTCAAAGGGCGAGACATTAGACGATATTCTGGTGCGCCCAGAGTCCGACTGGCACCACCGTCAGAGCATTAACAACAACCTGGGCCAGACATCAGACCCAATATGGGCACGAGTACGCCTGAGCGGTATTTCCACCGCCTTTGGCCAGCCCATCGTTCGTCTGAACTACCCTCACCATGACTACGTCGATTTTTATCTGTTTGAACGCGGGCGACTAATTCGTCACTTCACGGTGGGCGACCAACTGACGTTTGATAGCCGTCCGGTCGATCAGCGTACATTCTGGTTTCCACTTGATGATGCCAGCGCCGATGAGCAGGAAATTTATATCCGGATCTCAACCCCAGGGCCGCTGTTGATGCCGCTGGATCTGATGTCGTACAAAGAAGCCGCCGAGGAAGAGAAGTTGCTGTACCTTTGGGCCGGCGCCTTCCTTGGCATTATCGCTATCATGGCGCTGTACAATCTGTTCCTGTACTTCTCGCTGCGTGAAAGCTCGTACATCCTGTACGTTATCTATCTGCTTAGCGCAGGTGTTATGCAGGGCACGATGTTTGGATTTGGTACTCAATATTTTTGGGGCAGCAATCCGGGGGTTAACAACCAGGTTATCGCGTTCCTCGCGCCCTTCGTTCAACTCACGGCGATGGCCTTTGTTCTGAAATTCGTCGACCTGCGTAATTTTGGTTCCATTCTGGATCGCTCAGTCGCGAACCTACTTATTTTCGTACTGGTTGTCATGTGTATCGCAAGCTTTACGGTACCGTACAGCCTGATCGTGAAACTCGGACACTCCATTGCCCTGTTCGGTGTTATCTGCGCATTTTATGTGGGCATCAAAGGCTGGATCATGGGCATGAAGTCTGCCCGTATGTTCACCATCGCCTGGTTTGCACACCTGGTCTTTATCGGTTGGTATCTGCTGGATATGACTGGGAAAATTCCTGCGACAGAAATAGGTAACCAGGCATTCGCTTTAGGTTTCATCGCTGAACTTTCGCTTCTGTCGATTGCTTTTGCCGATAAAATGAACCAGGAAAAAGAGCTCCGTATTAATTCGCAGACCAAGCTTCTGGATATGCAGGTTGCGATGAATCAGGAGCTCGACAACAAAGTAAAAGAGCGGACTGCTGCGCTGGAAAAAGCGAACCGGAGGCTCGAAGAATTAAGTGTTACGGATGGTCTGACCAAGCTCTTCAACCGACGTTATTTTGATCAGGTTTTCCGCGATCACTACGAGCAATCATACAAAGATCAGCACCCTATCAGTGTGATGATGGTGGACATCGATTTCTTTAAAAAGCTGAACGACAGCTACGGTCATGCTTTTGGCGACCTGTGTCTGGTCAGAGCCGCACAGTTAATTCGCAAAGTGGTTACGATGCCGGGTGCATTTGCCGCACGATATGGTGGTGAAGAATTTGTCGTCGTGCTGCCGAAAACCACTGAAGACCGGGCTACTCAGGTCGGTGAAATGTTACGCAAAGCCTTTGAGCAGACTACCGTTACTCAAGGCAAGCAAAGCAAGAATATGACGATCAGTATCGGAGTCGCCTGCACCATCCCGTCGCAACCGGGGCTTGAGGAAAAACTACTCAGTGTTGCGGATGCCTGCTTGTATCAATCGAAAGAAAACGGCCGTAACCAGGTAACTCCGTCGGAAAAGCTGGCTGGTCAATAAACATCGCGACGGTAGCGGCCTTCAGTACTCAACTGCGCTACGACCTCTGCCCCGAGCAAGGTCTGTAAACGCTGATCGAGATCGCTGGCCATTCCATCGCGGCTTCCGCACACCATAATAATTGCCCCCTCAGAAAGCCATTGCGCCAACCGCTCAGCCTGATAATCCACTACGTTTTGAACGTATCCCGGATACGCATTACCGACGACCGACGACAGGTCTGTGTCTCCAGCTCGGGAGAAACTACGATCCAGATAGGTTAAATGTCCGATCTCCAACCAGTTTGAAAGCGTCTCATCCCAGTGACGATCGGTATGGGGAGAACGCTCACCATAAATCAGCCAGTTGTCGTACTGCTTATTGGATTCTCTTTCCTTCAGGTGCGCACGTAATCCAGCCAGCCCCGAGCCATTGCCGATCAGAATCAGCTTCTGTGCTGCATCCGGGCCGCGATCTGGACAGTGGAAAGACGGGTTACTGCGCAGAGAAAACTGGGATTCCGACTGCAGCTCTGCATGTTTACATAGCCAGCCAGATCCTAATCCCAATTCACCATTCGCTGAGGTTTGCTCACGAACTAGAAATTTAAGTACGCCTTCGTTACGAGTACTGGCAATGCTGTACTCGCGCATCTGACCATCAAGATGCAACTGCGCAATATCACCCGCACGCCACTCAAACGCGTCACGGGGTGCAAAGTTCACTTCAAATACGGGCGCACCAGGGCTCCCCGGATTCAGATGTCGCCGCCCTATCAGGCGTGCAGAATGAATACGTTGCGCTTGACTATCCAGAACAGGACGACGTGTCAGTAGTCCATGCTCTATCAGTTGATCAAGCCAGAGGTCGATAGCAACGGGATGCAGTTTATCGACTTCAACCAGCGGGGCTAATGTGGTCGCACCGCACTTCTCGAGTGCTGTGTTTAATGCCAATGCAAAGCCACAAAAGTGCTCGTACTCCGTATCACCTAATCCGAGAATGGAATAACTAAGATTAGATAATTCGGGCGAATTTGACGTGAGTTCGGGTAAAAAGAAACGGCCATTATCCGGGGCCTCACCAGCGCCATAGGTACTGGTCACTACCAATAGTGTTTTTGCTTTTATTAAGCGCGCGGACGTGACCTGATTAAGCGTTAATAATTGCGCTTCTCTCCCCTGTTGATGCAGAGATTCAGTCAGGCGTTGAGCTATAGATTCGGCTGCGCCACCCTCACTGGCGTAAGCGACTAATAACGTCGCGGAGCTTTGCTGTGCCGACGCGCGCTCTCGCGTTAACACCTTTCGAAAACACCAAAGGGTAAATAAAATCCAGACCAGCACTAATGCGCCAGCCTGGATTAATGGAACAGCACTCAGCATGGATTAATCCGGGAGTACCTCAAGTACAGCGATGTAAGCACCTGTGCGTTCAGTCGCTGGCTTTTTCGCTTTGTCATCCTTGTATTCAACTTCGATGAAGTAACGCCCTGCACCATTCCACGTCAGAGTAACTTCACCTTTTTTGTTTGCGACTGCGGTGATTTCATTCTGTTGATTACGATAACGGGTGCCTTCTCGGATAGCAGTCAGTTCTGCACCTTCCGCGGGCTCGCCATCAATCAGGAATTTAAACGTGGCTTTTTCACCGGCATACAAATCATTAGGGTGAGTCACGGGGACCAACTCAAGTCCTTGTCCGGTCGGTTGCAGAGCCGTGTCGTTAGGAGCGCCCAGTGTCACGAATGTTTCCATGCGTCGTGAAGACTGCATCACGCGAAGGTTGTCGGCTTTCTCAGGTACATTTTTCGCAAAACCTTCCGGCGTATACTGCTCACCGCGGCCTGGGTACATACGACGCTTACCGTCTTCCTGCCACATGGCACGCATACCATTGCTGGCAGTGAACACTTTATACGTCCCTTCTTTCTCCAGCTGTACGTCGAATACGTTACGGTATTTGCCAGTATGCAGATTCTCAATGCTGCCTTTTTCGCCATCAGGCTGTGCAACTTCAACATTGCCGAAGAAACCAGCGTGATAATTTGCGACGAAAATATCGTTGGAAACCGCTGCTTCAAAGCCAACCCAGCGGTCCTCACCAGAGAGCTGTGTCTCTTGTGGAAGAATCCATGCACGATGCGCCTCGGCAGACAAGCTGCCCAGTACCATGGCGCCCAGTATTAACGGTTTCAGTATCGTCTTTTTCATTCGCCTATCCTCAAGGTTTAATGGTGAGCTTCACGGCGCCCAATTCAGAGCTGCCTTGTTCAGTTATTGTGATGTCTTGCTGCTGTGGCCAGGTAAAAGGAACATTGAGCAGTTCACGTCCGCCAACTTCACGAGCAGCTTCTACCCGAAGGCGGTAATCCCCCGGCTGAAGATCGGACATCGGTGCTTTGCCCATAGTGAACTCAAGGTCATATGAACCCGGACCATAGGTCGCGCCGGTGACACCATCAATTGGCATTTCCAGGGTGCGACCAATACGACGCCACCACTGGCGCATATCTTTAAGCCACTTTTCTCCCTCTGCGTTACGCATATCAATGTCATACCAGACGGCCAGATTACTCACGACTTTATTGCTGTCGTCCTCAATCCAGACCGCGACGTAGGGCTTGTGATATTCGGCAACATCAAGCTCGGGAATCTCTACCGAGACAGATAGGTCGGCAGCATTCGCCTGCATCACTGCAACCGACAGTGCCGTTGCAGCCAGAGCGTTGTTAACCAGTTTCATGTACTTCTCCTTAATGAGCGGCAAGAATTAATAAGATCAGAGGGCCAAGAATGCCGAGTCCAACAAGCGGCCAGGTACTGGGGCGTTGCCTGGCGTACCGACTTAACAGCCATAACCCACTGAGTGAGAAAACCAGACAAAGCACTGAAAAAATATCGATAAACCAGGACCAGGCGAGATTGGTATTCCGGCCTTTGTGTAAGTCGTTTAAATATGAAATCCAACCACGATCTGTACTTTCGTACATTAAGACCCCGGTCTCGAGGTCGACACTCAACCAGGCATCACCACCCGGCTTGGGCATACCAAGATACACTTCGTATTCATCCCATTCGGCCATGGTGTCAGGCGTGGCGATAGCATGCTCGTCGTGTAGCCAACGACGGACTGCGAGAGGTAACGGGCCTTCTGAGCGCTCCTGTAAAAGAGTGAGCATCCCCGGAGAGACATCCAATTCAAGCGTTACCCTGTAGGGTTCAGACTTAATATCGGCTGCGTGATTGAGGGTTATCCCAGTAAAGGCGAACAAAATCATACCCACCAGACAGACAGCGGAACTGATCCAGTGCCATTGGCGTATCGTTCCTAAAGCACGGGGAAATTTCATGTCGCTCCAGTGTTACGAACAAGGCGATGCGATCAAGTCGACGCGATTCGATGGGTGAAATCAGAGGGCGGTAGAATAGCAGAATTATAGAAATGAGAGTCGTTATTATTTCGACTATTACAATTCTATGCACTCACCGAATAACCGGCTCTGCCCGACCAACTCTCACAGCCCTAGGACCCTGCTCACCCCGCTCAATTAACAGAACCAGAAATAATGAGCCTGAAAAAGGCCTAAAAAAGCGCCTAAAAAAGCGCCTAAAAAAAGGGGCCTGGGCCCCTTTTAATTCAAAGACAAAACGTCTGATCCATAGACATAATGTTGATCAGAAGCGAACGTTCAAACCAACCCAAAGGTTACGGCGCTTGTCTTTGTTGTTGTAGTCGTCTTGATATTCGACCTCATCAAACTCGCCGTCATCATCGGTGTCGTTGAAGTCGACACTGTAAGTCGTGAAGTCCTGATCAAGGAGGTTATTGATTCGGCCGTAAACACTGACGTTGCCATTCACCGCGTAAGTCGCGCCGAGGTGCAGTACACGGTAATCCTTGTAGTACAGCGGATCGTTGTCATCGTCGACACCACGGAAACGTGCCGAACGCGTTTCGCTGGTCAGCTGGACGTTAACCTTAGTGTTCACATCCCAGTCGAGGGTAACGTTAGTCATATGCTCGGCTGTGTTTGTCAGAGGCTGACCTTCCTGAGAGCCCGAAAGCTGACGGCTGTCGGTGTAGGTGTAATTACCACGCAGAGCCAATGCATCAATGATCTGATAACGACCAGCTACTTCCGCACCACGGATCAGTGCATCGTCAATGTTGATGACCTGAGCCCAGGAGTCATAGCCAAGATCTTCATACTCACCAAGATTCACACATGGACGCTCACCACCGGTCTGAGCACATGTTTGTACGGCATCACCACGGGCAATTTTGTCTTCAAAACGATTATGGAAAATGGTCGCATTGAAGCTGTGACGGTCTTCCATAGATTCCCAATACACAGCCACTTCGGTATTGCGGCTCTTCTCAGGCTCAAGATCCGGGTTACCTGCAAACGGCATAGTACCCTGGCGACCAAACCCTATTACACCATCGTAGAGATCGGTTGTTTTAGGTGTTTTATAGCCGCTGCTCACACCACCTTTCATGGTCCACTCTGGTGTCAGGGTGTACACCGCATAAAGACGAGGGCTGACATTACTACCAAATGCATCATGATTGTCATAACGCAGACCTGCAGTCAGCGTGAAGTCCGGCACCATGGTCCAGCTGTCCTCAGCGAACAACGCGTAAGTAGTGAAGTCAGATACGGCGCCTGACTCACCGTCTTCGCGACCGAATACACCATCCGTCAGCTCGGCATCGATGTATTGACCACCGACGATAAACAAGTGATCCCCTGCCAGATCGGCAACCGGAATTTCCAGCTTGGCATCCAGTGTGTATTGGCTGCTTTCCATGGTACGACCGGGACGCGGCAGGAAGGTCTCTTCGGCGATAGCACGGCGCTCGTCTTCACTCAGGCCTGCGTAATCACCCGTACCATCGTACATTTCCTGCAGAAGCTGACGCTCTGATACAGAAAGTGGCAGCGTACGGCCATTGTTATTAGTTTCGATACTCTGCAACGACACCAGGCTCTTACCAAAGCTCCAGCTGCCTTCGTGCGCGATGGACCACTGGTCACGCGTAAATTCCTGATCCTGGGCGTAACCTACTCGAGGTTCTACCACACCACCGCGGTCTCGCCAGATGGTGTCGATGCTATCGACTGTTCCCAATGGGAAGCTGCCGTCTTCGGAAGGCTCGTTGTCATATACCTGCTTGGAGGTATCGAAGTCGAAGGTCAGATTCTGATCTTCTGTCACCTTCCAGTTCAGGCCGAAACCGACACTCTGGTTAGTGTTGTCGGTGGTCTTACCACCTCTGCCAAAGCCGAGTTCACGCGTTTGCTCTACACCGTTTGGATCGGTAACCGAATCGTATTCAGGCTCTGATGCATCGCGCTTGTAGATGCTACCGCGCAATTCAAGACCCAGAACATCGTCAATCAGCGGGCCCGATACATTGAAGTCGGCAGTCGTATCCGCCCCGTACTCCGCATACTCCTGGAACGTACGGCTAACGCTGACCGCGCCGGTCCAGTCATCATTCACTTTTTTGGTGATGATATTAATCACACCACCAAGCGCATCTGCACCATAAAGGGTCGACGCAGGTCCACGAATAACTTCAATGCGCTCAATGGCATCAATGGGTGGAATGTGGTTGAACTGGTTGCCACCAAAGTTATTTGGGTAGATATCGCCATGGTTATTCTGACGGCGACCATCAATCAGGATCAGCGTGTAATCCGACCCCATGCCCCGGATAGATATCGTGCCCTGACCGGTTTTGTCTCGGGTCTCACCTATATCAACGCCTTCCAGTTCACGAACGGCATCGAGCAAGGTGACGTATGGGCGCGAACGCAGATCTTCCTGAGTGATGACCGAGATGCTGGCTGGCGCGTCGACGATTTTCTGTTCATAACCTGCCGCCGTGACGACGAACTTTTCCAGTTCGATCGGCTGATCTTCCGCCAATACCGGCATTGCCGCTACTGCGCTGATCGTCGGCAGTACCAACGATAAAAATTGTTTCTTGTGATTCATAGTTGATAGGTCTATTAGTCGGTAATTTTTTGCGCATGATATTCATACACAACTACCAATGCAAATCCTTTGCATTTACACTACCAGTACTAAAACTAGAAATCTCTGCATTCAATGGCCATACCGAACGACATCGCCAGCCTTCACGACTATGAACGCCATGCTCAGGCACGCTTATCAGAACAGGCCTGGGCATACATCTACGGCGCATCGGCGGATGAGTACACGGCGCGGTCTAATGAATCGGTGTACAGCGCCATCAAGCTACTGAACCAGACACTGACAGATGTCAGTAGAGGCCATACGCAGCTCGATCTGCTTGGACATCGACTTGCCCATCCAATCATGCTGGCTCCAGTGGCCTATCAGAAACTGGCGCACGTTGACGGCGAAATTGCCAGCGCGACTGCTGCAGCCGCTCAGGGTGCCCTGTTCACTCTGAGCACACTGTCGAGCAGTCGCATTGAAGATGTGGCTCAGTGTGCGCAGGGACCACGGTGGTTTCAGTTATACTTTCAGGACAGCAGAGAACAGACCCTGGAGCTGATAAAAAAAGCGGAAAAGTCGGGATTTTCAGCCATCGTTGTTACGGTGGATGCGCCGATAAATGGCCTGCGAAATCGTGAGCAACGAGCTGGATTTCAATTGCCTGATGGCGTTCGAGCGGTCAATTGTCAGCCGGAACACCAGCGGCAGATCAATCCGGATGAGAGTATGATTTTTCAGGGTCTGATGCGTCATGCCCCCAGCTGGAAAGACATCGACTGGTTAAGGCAGCACACCACACTACCAATTATCTTAAAGGGACTTATCAATCCACGAGATGTGAGTATTGCCCTGCAACACGAGATCGATGGCGTTGTCATTTCGAATCATGGCGGTAGAACGCTGGACACCCTTCCCTCGCCCATTGAGGTGTTACCCCGTATTCATGAATTAACGAAAGGGGAAATCCCCATTATTGTCGATAGTGGCATTCGTCGGGGTACAGATATATTTAAGGCAATAGCACTCGGCGCAGATGCCATCATGATCGGTCGCCCTATCATGTATGCACTTGCGACAGCCGGAGCACTGGGAGTCGCGCATACGATCCGACTACTGCGGGATGAACTGGAATTAACGATGGCGTTGTGCGGCTGTGAAACTCTGTCCGATATTACGCCTGATTGCTTGTGGCAGCCCGCTTAAGTCTCTGACCACTGCCGCAGCAGATTATGATAGACCCCGGCTAGACGCACTAATTCGGGATTCTCGGGGTTTTCCTGAGTCAGTGCCTGAATACTTTTATCCAGATCATAGAGCAGCCTTCTTTGCTCATCGTTGCGTATCAAACTCTGCATCCAAAAAAACGATGCAAGTCGACGTCCTTCTGTCACTGGTGTCACTTTGTGCAAGCTGGTTGAAGGATAAAGCACCAGGTCACCCGCCGAAAATTTAATACGCTGTTCACCGTACGTATCCTGAATAATTAATTCACCGCCTTCATACTCATTAGGCTCCGACAAGAATAATGTCATGGAGACATCCGTGCGTATTTTCACCGCTGTCCCGGCGACCCTTCGGATTGTGTTATCGACGTGGTAATTGAATTCGCCCCCACCCTGATAACAATTAAACATGGGTGGATAGATTTTATTTGGCAGACCCGCTGCCAGCACCTCCTGCGATTGACCCAGGGTTGCAAGAATAAAGTCACCCAGTTGGCGGGCAACAGGCGAATCTTCGGGGAGCTGTAAATTATTTTTTGCTAAGGCAGCCTGATGTCCCGCCGTCACATTGCCGTGAACCCAGTCTGCACTTTCGAGCAGGGAGCGGCATTCAGCAACCTGATCTTTACTGATAAATTCTGGAATACGGATCAGCATAATCAGCCCTCGTTCAAATAAGTAATGCAAAGATAATACAAAAAAACCGGGCGACGAGGCCCGGTTTTTCATTTCACTGCCTGATAGATCAGAAGTCGTATTTAACAGACAGAGAGGTGATACGGCCATCGTTTGGACGGAAGTGGCCCCAGGCACTGTAGTCAGTTACGTAACGCTCGTCAGTGATGTTATCAATATTCAACTGAACATTAAGGTTATCCATGGCCTGGTAACCTACCATCAGCCAGTATTCAGTGTGCGCATCAACTTCGAGGTAGGCGCGGTTCTGACGCCAGAACGTATCACCTGAACTGTACGTTGCACCACCACCCAGCGAGAGATCGCCATCCAGCAGAGTGTAGTTCGCCCACAGGTTGGCCGTATTTTCTGGTGAAGACTGCAGACCGTTACCTTCAGCGTCTTCGGTGTAGTCTTTAATGACTTCCGTTTTCAGCTTCGCGTAGTTTGCATTAATAGAAAGCTGATCAGTGATCTGGCCTGTTGCGGACAACTCGTAACCTTTCGCTTCCTGCTCACCACCAATGAAGGATGCGCCGCCGCGCCCCTCTGAATCAAGGACCGTTTTCTTGGTTTTGTACAGAGCGGCACTCAGCAGTAATTTGTCTTCAAACAGCTCCCACTTGGTACCCAGTTCTACGCTTTTCGCTTCCTGAGGCTCAAGTTTGTTCACCTCAGCACTGTTGAGATCGAGGTTCACACCGATTGGCTCTTCTGAGTTGGCGTAAGATACATATACGCTGCCGTTCTCGGTTGGGTAGTAAGTTGCTGCCGCGCCATAGCTGAACAAGCCACCGTCTACTTCCAGACCACTCTCTTCTGTACAGCTACCACGACCGGAGCAACGCGTGCCTTCTAGTTTGTAGCTCTCGTAACGCGCATTAACGTCGAGCTGGAATGCACTGCCAAACTTCAATGTATCAAATACATAGAGAGCCGCAGTTTTCGCCGTCGTATCTTCTGCAAGACCGGTATCTTCAATACCGCCAGAAGCCTGAATATCAGTTGCAGATGGATCGAACAGCCCAACACGCGGAGCCGCGCCTTCAACACCATCAACGGTGTAAGTCAGGAAGCCGTTACCAGAGAAGGAACCGTACTGGTTGGTAAAGTTAGAAATACGCTGCTCTCGGGCCAGTTCAACACCGACAACAATATCCTGACTGAAGCTTTCATCACCCAGCTTAAACAAGGCATCGGTCTGGTTAACCAGCAGCTTGTACTCGTCGTCTACCGCCTGGATACGGCTCAGATCAACCATTTGTGTGCCGTAGTTTGTTGGTGCACCACGTCCGCTCTCAGGGAATGTGCTGGCAATCACCGGACGTCCGACAACAGTTTCGCGCTCGTTGGTTGCGACACGGGTGCGGTTCTGAATAGAGAAGCTGTCATTGAATTCGTGTTTGATGCCCAGAGTGATCATCTTCACGTCGACTTCTTCGTAGTCGCGACCTTTCACACCGTAGTAGTTGTCCCACATGGATTCAGGTAATGGGCCTTCACTCAGACCAGTACCGCCAGTACCAAAGGCATCCGGATCGTTCGGATCAGAAGGGCTGGTCACTGTTTCGTCAAAATCGTCGCTATCGTCATCCGGCGTGCCATTATCGTTGGTCACTGTACGAGTACCCGGTACAAACTCACCGGCCTGATTTTCAGTAACGTAAGGCAAGCCCAGTACAGGAACATTGTCTTGCTTCATAACCATTGCATCGAGAGTAACGGACGTTTTATCGGATACTTCAAACAGCAAAGAACCTGCCGCCGCCATGGTTTTGTAGTTTTCAACGTCGTTATCCAGAACGTCACCACCGTCGGTGAACAACAGGTTCGCACGGCCCGCAACGTTTTCGGCGAGAACCTCGTTTACATCAAGGGTTACACGCTTGGTTTCTACTGTATCGACTTTTGCAGCAACGGAAGCAAATGAATCCATTTTCGCCTGTTTGGTCACGAGGTTAACGCTACCGCCACCAGTAGAACGCCCCTCAAGGCTGCCGCTTGCGCCTTTAACCACTTCGATCTGTTCGAAGTTGAACAGGTCACGTGAGTAGCCTGCGATATCACGCATACCGTCAACGTATGTACTGGTACGAGCATCGAAGCCACGGATAGTGACTGCATCAGCGGTTGTAACGACACCACCACCGCCTTCACCACCGCCAAAAGTAGAGACGCCAGCGACGTTACGAAGTGCGTCGTTCAGGCTGGTAACGCCCTGATCTTCCAGTACGTCGCCTGAGATGATGTTGATGGTTCTTGGGGTTTCTGCAACGGTTTGAGTCAACTTCGGTGACGACGCGTTATCAACTTTGTAGCCTTGCTCTTCTGTCGCTGCAGCTTCAGTGACAGGCAGCTCGCGAGGTTCCTCTGCAGCGCTGGCTGCCATCGGCAGTGCAGCGGTAACCGCCAGCGCAAGAGCGCTGCGCGTGAAAGTGTGCTTCTTCATGCTCAGTATTCCCCAAAAATATTAAGTGTCAGTTTTTGAAAATCTTTCCTGCTCAATGGCAGTGCTGCGGCATCCTAAGTGTAACGAAACGTAATTGCAAACTTTTCTCATTCGCATCATTACTGTTATTTAATATTGATCTGATGCATAATTCGCAAAACATCCCCTGATAACCATTCTCATTTAAGGTGATCTGTGAATCGAATCGCGCTAATTCATCTGCCATCTATGCGGAAGATAAATAGGTTTGCCTGTGCTTCTTCAATTGCATTGATATCGTGCGTGGCCCCTTTTAGCCTCGCTGCGGAAAGCTCCGCTCAGAGCATCGATGAGCTGACACGCCAATGGCTTGAAACTGAGCATCAAAAAAGCAGGCTTATCAGCCGCTGGCAGGACGACAAGCCCCTCGCAGAACAGCGTCTTGAACTGCTTCGCGCAGAGAAAAAACAACTCACTGAGTTGTTAGCAAAGCGTGAATCGAAAGGAGATGCGGTTGACCAGAAACGAGAAGAGCTGGTCAGGCAACAATCAGAGCTTGAATCAGAACAGGCCGAGACGGAGGCGCTGGTCACTTCACTTGCAACACGTTTAGATGCGTTCAAGCCAATGCTGCAGCCGCCATTGCAAAGTACGTGGGACAACGCAGCGGGCGACGACAGCAACAATCAGCTGCGTTTACAACTGGCTCGCCTGAGCAGCCTGAAAGAATTTAATGAGCGTGTCACCCTGCACAGCATGCGCTTAAAACCAGATAACAGTCCCGAAGACGTGCTGGTTCGCCAACTGTATCTGGGCGCCTCTCAGGCCTGGTTCAGTAGCGCGGATGGTAGCTACGCAGGAACCGGCTCAGTATCAGATGGCGAATGGGTCTGGCGCTTCCGTCCAGACATCGACGCGGGCCAGATACTACGAGCCATCGCCATTGCAGAAAAACAGAGTCCTGCACAGACATTGTCTCTGCCTGTCAGTTCAGTCAGTGCTAAAGGAGACGTCGCGCCATGAAACGTTTATCTATTCTGGCAGCAGCCCTTACCTTACTTGCTCTATTCAGTGTTAATTCTAATGCAGCTACCAGTGCCAAAGTAGAAGCAGAATTCAGCCAGCGCATTACATCGGCCCAAAAAACGCTGAGTGCAACCGAGCAGCGAATCAGCAAAGAGCGCGCTGCATTAGCTCGTGAAATTAATCGTCTGGAACGAGACGTACGTGCACTTGAAAAAGAGAGTGCCGCCGCTCGCCGACTGGAAGATGAAAAGAACCTGAGCCTGTCTAAGATGCAGGAACGCCTTGATGGCTGGATTACTCAACGAAATTATCAGAACAACCTGATCCAACAGTTTCTGCGCCAACAAGGGGCAGATCTGAATGTCACGAATTCAGCAGAATTAACCACAGAAGAGCAACTCGGATACATATCAAAGATCGCATCTACGAGCGAAAGTTGGCTCGAGCCCAGATTTACGTCCGTTGAGCTCGCCCAGACTAACGGTGAAATTTCCACAGCTGCAATGCTGGATTTAGGCCCTGTTAAATGGGCGATTACCGACAACACGGCTTATACAGTCAATAATGACGCAGGCGAATGGCTCGCAGTAAAAGCGCTGTCGTCAGAGGCTTATGAAGCCCTGAACCTTCTTATGACTGGTGCTGAAGCCGAGCTCGCTTTCGACCCGAGCCTGAGTAATTTTGATCAGATTCCAGAAGAGACCATTCTGAATCATCTGGAAAAAGGCGGCGTCTGGGCACTGCCTATTCTGCTGTTTGCGCTTATTGCACTGGTGATCGGCATATTGAAAGCGATTCAGTTATTGCGACTTCCACAGATCGTCAGCTTCACCCCAGCTGCTCTGCGTAATGCCGTTGCCTCGGGCAAGAGTGCGTTTACTCCCGGTGGAATGCAGCAAGGTTTATTTGATATCGCCCGTGAGATTCGCAGCCCGCGTGAGCGAGACGATCAATTATTCCTGCAGTTACAGGAATACCGGATCACCTTGGAAAAACGTCTGACTGCTATTGCCATCACCGCCTCCGTCGCCCCCCTACTCGGTTTATTGGGTACCGTCAGTGGCATGATCGAAACCTTCCGCATGATGACCTTATTTGGATCGGGCAATCCGGAAGTCGTGTCCGGCGGCATTTCGCAGGCACTGATCACTACAGAGCTGGGTCTTGTGGTCTCGATTCCTGCTTTGATTGTCCATTCACTGCTGTCCCGAAAAGCACGGGCTTATTACCTGTCGCTTGAAAACTTTGCAGTTCTGCTCAGCCAGGACAGCGCACCTGAAGTATCCACTCCACCCAGAGAGGTAGCGTCCGCATGATCATCGAATTTATATCGAACGTCACTGGCAGCATGACCAGCTGGATCATTCTGGTTGTTGCCTTAGTCTGCTACCAACGTCTTGCCACCGCCTGGCTAACGCCGGGGCGCGACAGTAACGACTCTATCAGCCCTGTTCTGATCAGCATTCTGCCGTTGCTTGGCTTGTTAGGCACCATTATCGGACTGCTGGACAGCTTTACCGCGATGCAATACGGATTCAGTGGGATGGAGCTGTTCAGCTCAGGAATTGGTGACGCACTTCTGACCACTCAACTGGGTCTTCTTTGTGCTGTTCCTGCTTGGCTGATTCATAGCGCACTGCAAAGTCGCCAACGTCGGGAGGCGTAAGTAGATGCAAAGCCGCTTGCAACAGCGCCTCGAACAGCAGGAGGCTCAAGGCATCGATATGTCTCCGCTGATCGATGTTGTTTTTATTCTGCTTATTTTCTTTATTGTCACGACCGTATTTGTACGGGAAACCGGTGTTGAAGTGGATAAACCACAGGCAGTATCAGCCACCACACTTGAGCAAAATGTGATTCTGATTGCCGTCACCGACACGGGAGATGTGGTGTACGACGGCAGCAATATTGGTGTCGCAGGTGTTCGCGCCATCGTTGCCCAGGGGCAGGATAAAGGCGGACGACCTGTCGTTATTCAGGCCGACCGTCTGGTTGAAGCCGAACGCCTGCTGGCCGTTATCGATGAAGCCAAACTCGCGGGCGCCGAGCAGGTCAGTATCGCAGCGCTTAAACCGTAATGTGGTTTTATAAATGAGTTTTCGAGATAACACTGCGCACCTTATCCAAAGCGTAAACTGGCGAAAGCAAACGGTGGCAATGGCAGCGGCACTGGGCGTGCTGTTGCTGACACTGGCGATTCTTCTGGTGGGACAGCGAATACCCGAAATAACAGAGCCAAAGCTCGAGGTGCGCACACTCAATGTGGCACTTCCGCCGCCCCCCCCGCCGCCACCACAACCGGTTGAGCAACCACAGGTAGATGTCCCTATTGACGTTTCTGCACCTGGACGGGGCGCAGTTGTTCCGAAAATCGATATGCCGAAAGAGATCGTATTAGAGCGCCCCGACGCGCCTAAAATCACCACGGTGCAACCTGTTTTTGACAATCTTGCGCCAGACTTGGATGTGTTCAATCTGGATGAGTTAGACGGCCTGCCAAAGCTCTTAACTCAATTACGAATCACCATGCCAAAAAGTCTTTTACGTCGTGGCATCAACGAGGTTCAAGTGCGCCTTGAGGTCACGATCGATGAAACAGGTCGCCTGACATTAAACCGGATAATTGAAAATCCTTACCCGGAATTAAACAAAGAAATTCAGCGCCTGATAAAGCGCAGCCGCTTTACACCGCCTAAAAAAGGGAGTGAGGCAGTACGAGCACGTTTTATCTGGCCTATCGAAATTAAATCCTGAGATGATTGATATGTTTTTTTCACCCAGAAAGTATCTCACTGTAATTTGTATATTATTTGCTTCGACCCTGACGCACGCGAGTAACATCAGTATCGCACTCGCCGAGCCATCCTGGTCATTTCTAATGGACAACCAAGCCCTGCAAACCGTCGAGTTGTCGCCTGAAGAGCGCAGTTTTCTTCGGGAAATCCAACCGTTTCTTGAGGCAACCGATTATCAGGCAGCGGAGACCGCTTTCAATAAGTGGGTGAGCGAACTGGATAAGGATGCACCACTCAGCGCTTCCATGTCGTTGATGCGTGGTCAGATATATCTGGCGAATAACAAAGACTCCGAAGCGATTAAAGCACTAAAGCTTGCGATCGAAGGTCGCCCTGATTTTGCACCTGCCCATCGCAGCATTGGGCTGGCATACCTTCGTCAGGATCAGCCTTTGAATGCTCGTCCTCATCTGCAAAAGGCCATTCAGCTAGGGGACCAGAGTGCTCAGCTGTACGGTCAGCTTGCCTATCTGAATTTGCAGTCGGGTTTCGCCGCCAGTGCCGTTGCAGGATACCAGCAGGCGTTATTCTTAGATGCCGACAATGAGGAATGGTCTCGCGGGCTTCTCTATGCGTTAACCCGAGCTCAGGCATTGCCACAGGCTCAGGCGATGGTAGAGCAATTATTGGAATCTGAACCCAATGATCCGGAACTCTGGCTGTTGCGCAGCCAGATTGCATTGCAGCAGGACAAGCCCTTAACTGCTTTGGGTAGCCTCGAAAGTGCGCTTGCATTGGGGGATACGAAGCCCGCCAACCTGGTGACCGCAGCGCAATTACACATGACATCCGGAAGCCCTGAACGCGCTGTTGAGTTAATGACATCCGACAAAGTATTAACTAAGAATATTAAGGCTAACTACGAACAAGCGATTGTTCAGGCGGCTGCGTGGCTGGCACAACAACAAAAGTGGCCGACTCTGACGACGCTGTTAACGCGAACAGACAAAGCAAACTTGACCGCAGAATCTAAGGCGGACCTGGCAGTAAGTCGTGCGCAGATGGCCATTTTCCGTAACAACTATGCTCGAGCTGAAAAGTCACTCAAACAAGCCATTACGCAGAATCCGACGCACGGCGAGGCCATTATGGCATTGGCTGATCTGCTCCGCGGACAGAAACGTTACCAACAGGCGACCATGTACTATCAACGTGCTGAGCCCCTGCCCGGCCTCGAGGAACGCGCTCTTCTTGGACGTGCTCAGTCAGAAATCGAACAGCGAAATTACGATACAGCCTTGAACATTCTGGGGACCGTCGTGCGCAATAATCCCGACCGCACGGATTTACGCGCCAGTATGCACTCGTTGCGGAATCTGGTGCGTAACCGGCCTTAATTATCTGGCTCGCCCTCCCGAAACTGGCTGGGCGACATTCCATACCATTTTTTAAATGCTCGCGAAAATGCGCTGACATCGGAAAAGCCCAGCATAAAGGCGAGCTGCGTCACTGTGGTTCCCGGAACAGAAAGATGGCGTTCCACCAGCGTACGACGCGTTTTTTCGAGTAGTTGCTTCCAGGTTAACTCTTCGTCTGCCAGACGACGCTGAAAACTGCGCGCACTTAAATTAAAGCGTTCAGCAGCTTCGGCCAACGTTGGCTCTCCTTCTGGTAGCTGCCCTTCCAGCCAGATAGATAACTGAATAACCAGCGAACCTTTTTCCTGCTCTGCCAACCGCTCATTCAACGTGGCTTCCAACATGGCCGCCATTTGATTATCACTGGAGTGCAACTCTGCATTTGCTTGCTCGCGACTGAAGGTCAACCCATAGAAGTCGGCTGTTTCTGGCTGCACACGGAAATAACGGGCGATGCGCTGGCAGTATTCGTGCTCATCGTGAGCCACCTGTACGCTGATGGGATTTAAACCAGGATCGACCCGTAATCGCACGAGCCGCATCAGACTGGCCATCACGTATTGCATGCCCTGAGGATGCGGTGTGTGCCCGGCCGTTGGCCGAAACTGCACAGCAACCGTTGTTTCGCCCAGTACTACTTCAGCCTTAACCGCGTCGCTGATCAGACGCTGATAACGAGCAAGGCGCTGTAGTACGCTGAGCATTGAGCCACCCGCTGAGAGCGCTAGCCCTAAACCACCAAACGCTGAGTATTCACTGCGACGCGCCATATTAATGCCGAGCGAGGCATCTTTCAGTCGCTCCTCTGCTGCTGTCAGGAGCGCGGACGTGACATCGACGCTGATCCAGATCTCAGGGTTATAGGTGTCCTCCACCGTGAGGCCGTGTTCAGCGAAGAGTAAAACCGGATCTTCACCGTACTGTTGGAGCAGATTCGCCAGCGGACGGAGAAACATGGCCACAGCCTTGGGTTGGGCGGTCATTGGCACCCCCGGTCAACAAGTTGGCGGGTTTGGCACAGCAACAGGCTCTGACTCAGCGTAATGTGGTGCAACTAAGCTACCTATAATAATGATTGAGACGATGAGTATGCAGGATCTTACCGACAAAAACAGTGCAGAGTACAAGGCTCTGCGCGACAAAGACCGCCAGATTCAAAAGGAGCTGATGGACGTCAGCGACCGGGTACGCGCCCGCCACCCTAAGCTGGTCGAACATCAGGATGCGGCTGGGATGGCGATTTTTCTGATCAGTATTGGCGGAATGATCCTGAATGCTGTTCTCTGGTTTGAAGGTGTTATGCCGGGCTGGATGGTGATCGTTCTGAGTGCGTTCTGGACTTCCCTGCTTCATGAGCTGGAACATGACCTGATCCACTACATGTACTTCCGCAAGCAACCCTTCTGGCATCACCTTATGATGGCGGGGGTCTATCTCGCTCGTCCACTGACCCAGAATCCATGGATTCGCCGATATCTTCATCTTCACCATCACAAGGTATCAGGAACGGAAACCGATCTCGAAGAGCGCGGTATCACCAATGGTGAGAAGTGGGATTGGAAGCGTTTTCTGATGGTCGGCGACAACATGCTGGCGTTCTATCTACGCGCCGGGAAATATTTTGTTGTTCCTAAAAAGCTCTTAAAACAGGGAAAAATTGACCGTACAGACTTGAAGAATCTACGCATCATTGGCGCACTGAGCTTCAACCCGATTGGCTATATCTGCTACACCATCTGGCATGGTTTTGTCCTGTTTCATATCGCCAACGGTATTGCCTGGATGGTCGGTGCAAATATCAGCTGGCCCGAGTGGTTACTGGCTCAGGAAGGTTGGGTGACGGCAGTTGTCGTGACTTTAATTGCACCCAATGTACTGCGTACGTTCTGCCTGCACTTTATTTCATCGAACATGCATTACTACGGTGACAATACGCCCGGCATTATTCATCAGCAATGTCAGGTGATGAATAAGTGGTATCTGATTCCCCTGCAGCTATTCTGCTTTAACTTTGGCAGCACTCATGCCATCCACCATTTCGTTGTACGTGATCCATTCTATATTCGCCATTTAAGCGAAAAGGAATCGCACGAAGTACTACGCCGTCACGATATCCGCTTTAATGATATGGGCACATTTAAGCGCGCGAATCGCCTGAATGAGCGAACGGCTTAACAGCAATGATGGCTGTAGTCATATGCAGCGGCAGAAACGAACAGGCGAACGCCGCACATATGACACAGTACAAGGAAGAATCAGATATGTGTGAGGCAAGCGTCTGCGCCATAAACGGCGCAGCCGAGCATGTAGGGACAAACTTGCTGCGTCTTGCCGAAGTACATTCTGATCTTTCAGAAATAAGTCCGTGCGACTGGGCGGATAACTCTAACTGAGAACTCGGCCCTGACTAGAATCCGATTCCTGCCTTACTTGGATCAGATCCCTGCCTTCCAGCCATTCGTTACCGGATAGCGACGATCACGTCCAAAACCACGACGCGTTACACGCACGCCAATCGGGGCCTGGCGACGCTTGTATTCATTCACGTCCACCAAACGAATCACGCGCATAACATCATCGCGCTCATGACCCGCAGCAATGATCTGCTCGGCACTTTCATCCTGCTCAATGTAGCGCTCGAGAATGTCGTCCAGCACGGGATACGCCGGCAGGCTATCTTCATCGACCTGGTCTGGGGCCAGCTCGGCGGACGGTGGACGATCAATCACGCGCTGAGGAATAACCGGTGAAATCGTATTGCGGTATTCCGCCAAGGCAAACACTTTGGTTTTGTAGACGTCTTTTAAAGCACCGTAGCCACCAGCCATGTCGCCGTAGAGAGTGGCATAACCGACGGCTATTTCACTTTTATTACCCGTCGTCAGTACCATGTAGCCCGTCTTGTTCGACAAAGCCATCAGCAGCACGCCACGACACCGGGACTGCAGGTTTTCCTCAGTCGTATCGACTTTCAGCCCTTCAAAATCAGGCGCGAGGGCCGACATGAATTCTTTGTACATGGGTTCAATGGATACGCTCTGATACTGAACCCCCATCGCCTCCGCCTGCAATGCTGCATCTTCTTTGCTCATGCCAGAGGTGTAGGTGAATGGCATCATAACAGCACGCACGCGCTCCGGGCCCAGTGCATCGACCGCAATCGCCAGAGTCAGTGCCGAATCAATACCGCCGGACAAACCAAGAACCACCCCCGGAAAGCGGTTCTTATTGACGTAGTCCCGGACACCAAGTACCAGTGCGTTATACAGGCTGGCCAGTCCATCTTCTCGAGCCTCGCGGGACGTCGACTGCGGGCGCAGCTGCCCCCCCTCGTACACCAGATACGCCTGATCCTCCTTCCATGACGCCATCTGCAATACGCATTCAGAATCAACGCCAACCGCAAAGGAGCTACCATCAAAGACCAGTTCATCCTGTCCGCCAACCTGATTGACGTACAACAATGGCACTCCATGCTGGCTAACATGCTTCTTGATCAGTTCGATCCGCTCTTTCTGTTTACCAGAGTGGAATGGTGACGCATTCAGATTGAGTATCAGATCTGCACCAGCTTCAACAGCTTGACTGACAGGGGCGTCGTACCAGACGTCTTCGCATACAGTGAGGCCGAGTTTCACGCCATCGAGGTCAACAACGCAGGCTTCCTGCCCTGCCGAAAAATAACGCTTCTCGTCAAAAACCTGATAATTCGGCAGCTCCTGTTTGGCGTATTCACCGAGGCATTCACCTTTTGACCATACCCCTGCGCAGTTAAACAATGCGTTATCCCGCTTAACTGGGTAACCAATAGCAACAGCTATACGATGGCTCACATCCGCGATCTCTTTCAGTGCTGCGGCGATGCGCAATTCAAGACTGGGCCGCATTAAGAGATCTTCGGGCGGATACCCCGTCAGAGCGAGTTCACTGAATACAATAAGATCAGCGCCTTCCGCTGCTGCTTGCTGAGCCGCTTCAATCGCTTTGGCCGTGTTGCCGGGAATGTCGCCAACGTGAAAATTGCATTGCGCCATGGCGATATTCAATGGTGCAGTCAGTGACTTGGACATAGTCTGGGGGTACTCTTTTACTGGATGCGCGTATTGTCTGGAAATACGCCCCTGGACGCAAACACAACGATCATCGGACGAAACCAATGACCACCGCCATCACGCTAGGACGAGGCAGTCGCCTGTTGACGCTCTACAGCTACTACTCGCTGTTTCTGGCGTTGGCCATTGTTGTGGTTGATGGTGTCGACAAGCAAAACATTATCATTGCGGGCAAACTACCCGACCTCTTCCTGATTCTGTCGTCGCTGTACGTCTTTGCCGCTGCGGTTTTCGTCGCCTTGATTAATCGCTCCACCGATTCGCAGGGAGCAACCACTTACCTGTTTTTGGAGACCGCCCTACTTACAGGAATGATGTTCGCGTCGGGGGGACTGACTGCAGGATTCTCCAGCTTACTTATTATTCCAGTCATCATGGCCAACCTGTTAGCGCCCGGTGTGCTCGGTTACAGTGTGGCAGCGTGGCTCAGTCTTGCCGTTATTTACACAGAGCACATTTCCACCGGTGACTTTGGTATCGGAGATACCGCGAATACCGGCGTATATGGCTCTATCTGCTTTGCTATCGCATGGTTAACCCAACTTCTGTCCTACCGCATCAACGCCGCTCTTAACCTGGCCAGTGACTCCGCCCGACAAGCCAGGCGCCTGCAGAAGCTCAGTCAGCAAGCGCTGATGAAACTACCCGATGGTGTCATCGCCTGCTCTGTAGATCGCAACATACTCTTTATTAACGACGCGGCCAGTCACTGGTTTAAGCTCAAAGCTGGGATGCCTGTTCCACAGAAGCTCGCGAATGCCAAACCAGAAGAGTTGATTCATGCTCGCCACAAGCAGCTTGCAGTGAAACGGATAGAAGTCGACACAGATGAAGGTGACTTCTTGTTATTAGTCGAAGACGAAGACCGGATGCTCGCCGAAGTGCAGCAGGTGAAGCTCGCCTCCCTCGGTCGCCTCACTGCCAGTATTGCCCACGAGATACGTAATCCCCTGTCTTCACTTCAGCAAGCCGCACAACTGTTATCCGAGACGAAAGACATACAACCCGAAGTGCAGCAACTGGCGGGCATGATCGAAAACAACAGCCAGCGAATTAACCGAATCATTGCCGATATCCTGCAGCTGTCGCGAGGCAAGCGACCACAGAGTAAACCGTTCAACCTGAAAAGTTTTCTGGAAGAATTCCGGGCACAGTTTCAGCGTTTCGCTGATCACGATATACGCCAGTTCGAGATCGCATGTTCTGACGATATCACGCTGTCATTTGATCCAGATCACCTGAACCAGATCCTTACCAATCTATGTCAGAATGGTCTGCGATACGCAAAAAAAGCGAATGGGACTGATGCACAGCTTGGTATCCGCGTAATTCAGGAAACGCCTGATACAGCCTCCATCACAGTAAGCGACAACGGGCTTGGGGTTGCCGATAACCAGATTGCCCGCCTCTTTGAACCATTCAGCACGACGGAACACAGAGGCACTGGCCTTGGCTTATATCTCTGCCGGGAGTTGTGTCAGGGTAATCAGGCCACGATCGAATACGCAGGTTCCTCACAGGGTGCGCAGTTTGTCATCCATGCCAAATGCGTAAGCGTATCGGGAAAATGAGGCATTTGTCACACCCGGCAAGCCGAAACCCGGTAATACTTCAATACGGACAACCCAATAACCAAACCCCGAGGGCAAAATGATAGCGGATGTACGCGCACTGATTGTTGATGATGAAAAGGACATACGAGCCTTGGTCAGCATGGCGCTGGAACGAATCGATATCTGCTGTGAGCGGGCTGCGGACGTCGCCGAAGCCAAACAAATGCTCGAAACTCAGGCCTATCATTTTTGTATCACGGATATGAAGTTGCCCGATGGTGACGGGTTGCAGCTGATTCAGCACTGTAATCGTCGTTACCCGGATATGCCGATTGCGATGATCACGGCATTTGGAAATCTTGAAGTTGGTGTGAACGCTCTGAAGTCCGGCGCATTTGATGTGGTCGCCAAACCTCTCGACATACAACAGCTGCGCTCCATCGCAACCGCCGCGTTGCGCCTGTCGAAAGTCGAGGGCAATGTTCCCGAACAATGTATGCATCAGCTCGTCGGAGAGTCCGAGGTCATCCAGACACTCCGAGCAAACGTACGAAAAGTCAGCAGAACGCAAGCGCCAGTCATGATCTACGGCGAAACGGGGACAGGAAAAGAATGTATCGCCCGCGGTATCCATGCGGCCAGCTCACGCGCAGACGCTCCTTTTCTGGTAATCGATTGCCAGGCGCTTGAACCTCAGGATGCACCGGCCAAACTCTTTGGCTATACCCAGTCTGACGGACAGGTTCATGACGGCTACGTTCACCAGGCTAACAGCGGCACCCTATTCCTGAATAACGTTGAATACCTGACCCCAGAAACTCAGGCCGGATTACTACAACTGCTGACCGATCGTAAAGTGCGTGCAATTGATGCGCGGGATGAAAAAGATCTGGACATCCGCTTCATCAGCGCCACCAGCACCAACCTCCAACACCGTTGCGATCGAGGCGAGTTCAGAAGCGATCTTCTCTTCCGTCTTAAGGTCGTACAACTGGATGTTCCTCCTCTGCGTAACCGGCCCGAGGACATTCCAGCACTTACGGAACAGCTCATTCAAAGCTACGCACAGCAGTGGGATATGCCGGTCGTATCGATCTCCGCCGATGCCCTCGATAGCCTGCTACAACAGTCCTTACCCGGTAACATCCGTGAGCTCGATGCCATACTTCAACGTGCCTTTACGCTTATGGAAGGTGAGGAAATACAACTGACCGATCTCATTTTCGAACCCCAGGCACCCGAGCA
Organism: Thalassolituus sp.; assembly: GCA_006212115.1. GTDB lineage: Bacteria > Pseudomonadota > Gammaproteobacteria > Pseudomonadales > Oceanobacteraceae > Thalassolituus. The sequence continues at coordinate 27,300 of PDUK01000020.1, forward strand.
TGGCTATCACTCCCACAGCGAAGCCATGGGTGATCTGGAAGGCTACCTCGAAAAGCTGGAACGCGAAGCCATTGAAGAAGCTCTACTGGCCACACGATGGAACAAGACCGCTGCTGCTGAGAAGTTGGGCATCAGCTTTCGTGCTCTGCGCTATCGATGCAAAAAGCTTGAGATTGATTAGACCATCAGTGTCAGCGGAAAGCGCCTGCCCTCAATTAACTGATCAATATACGAAATACGCCTGAGTGCTCTCACTGACCTGGCTGATAAGGTTGGTATTCACCCACGAGTTGCAGGCTATTCAAGGATGAACAGACTAAAACATCATAACACCAGAAGAATCGGTGGTTTTACCCTCATAGAACTCATGGTGACCCTCGTCATTATGAGCATAATGGTAAGCTCGGGGGTTCCTGCAATGTCGGCCCTGGTTGAGCGAAACCAGTTCAAGGCGGAAACGTCGAAGATCCACAGAGCCATCTCACTAACACGGTCGAACGCTGTTTACCGGAGCGAAGCAGTGAGCTTATGCCCACTAAATAGCAGCCAAACATGCGGTGCAGACTGGAATGGTCAGCTCAGCGTTTTCTCAGACTCAAACTCCAATGGAGAGCTCGATCACGGCGAGACAATCCTCTACTCCATACCCGCAATAGCGGAAGATAGCCCCTTAAAGAGAGCGCACAGTCGCAATAGCCCTATCACTTTTCGCTCCGATGGGTCCGCATTTGGATTCAATGGCACTATGAGCATTTGCCTTAGCGGTGTAACAGAACTGTCCGCCACCGTCATAGTTTCTAACGTCGGCCGCATACGTATTGGTCAGGATACAAACGAGGATGGGCGAGTTGAGAACAGTAGCGGCTCCCCCGTCGACTGTAGCTAATCAACAGAAGTGACACCAAATGCGCCAAACGCGTCCACTTAGATATCCAGATTTACCGTTTATCTGAGCGTAGTCGGAACCAGCTCACGGTCAATTTACTATTAAACAGTCAAAATAGTTGTTTATAAGTGAAGATGTTAAAGGCTGGGTGGGATTTTAGGCATGGCGACGAAAAACAGACCAACCTCTATGTTGAGAGGCTTTACATTGCTGGAGTTGATGGTGACATTAGCCATTGTCGCCATCGTGACCGCTATTGCCGTTCCCTCCATGCAGGATATGACTGAGAACGCCAAAGCAGAGCGTATCACAGGGTTATTTGAGCTCGATCTGCAATTCTCACGCAGCCATGCAATTTCGCGAGGCGAGGTGGTGACAATCTCCCCCCACGACAATGGTATAGCAAGCGGCTGGCAAATCGTGGCTGAGACTTCTGGGGACACGTTACGAGAACGAGGACCACTTGATAGCGGCGTCACCATTACACTTGCAAATGGAGGCTTTCAACCTGTTTCATTTACGCCTACCGGCCAGGTACTAGAGGAACGAACGATTCAAATTCGCATAGAGAATTGCACAGGTAATGAAAATAAGGACATTGCATTAATGATATCCGGACAAATGTTGATGAGGGAGGTAGCATGCGGAAGCGAATACTAACTCAGCAAGCTGGGATTGGCCTGATCGAGGTGCTGGTAACAATCATCATCACTACCATTGGGCTTCTCGGATTGAGTGCGATGCAAATGCAATCTATCCGCTCTGTATCGGATGTTGGAAATCGCGGACAAGCTATCTGGATCGCGAATGACTTAATTAACCGGATACGAGCCAATGAAATTGCAGCAGGAAGCTACGTAACCAACGGCGAGATAAATTGCGACGAGATTGAGAATGTCAGGATGTGCGCGGCATATTCCGTCGATGGCGTGCAATTTCCGCCGGATGCAAATTGTACAAATCAAGATCTCGCATTATTTGACCAATATGATGCCTTGTGTGGAACCAGTGCAATCACTGGCGAAAATGCATTCTCAAGTGCCGCCTCTTATATGGGAGACGCTACTCTCAGTATCGCCGACTTAGGCAACGAGAATCTCCAAATCACCATTTCGTGGAATTCCAGAAGCGCTGGTACAAACAACGCCGGTGAAGAGGTGTTTTATCTCGAAAAAGGCCAGATGGCAGATGAATCCAGTGAATCTTATACAGTGACGTTTCGACCATGAATGCGATGCCAAGCCGCCAAGCGGGTCTCACCCTTGTAGAGCTCATGATATCCATGACGCTCAGTCTGATTGTCATTTTTGCCGTCGGTAGTATTCTGATCACCAGCAACCAAACTGCGTCTGTTGCGGATACACTGGCCGACTCTCAAGAAGCTGGACGTTTCTCAGTTGACTACATGAACCGGCAGTTACTGCGGACTGGTTATGACCCCGACGACGCAGATTTCGCGCCCTTTGGTGACCCCTGTACAGAAGTACCTGATTCGATTTGCATACAAGAATCCGCAAACGGAACCGGGGATCGACTCGCGGTTCGCCGACTCGCACAAGCCGGTGAAGATAACGCCGTTACCTGTTCTGGTAGCGCTCTACTCACTGCCTCGGCGGAAGATGGCGGCGTTAACATCACTGAAGACGTTGTCGTCACTGACGTCTACTGGGTTGCTATTGATGCCGACGGATTGGGTAACCTGCGCTGTCAGTCTTTCGACGAGGAAGGAACCGTCCGTGCCAATCCCCGAGAAAGTTTTAACGACTCACAAGCACTGGCTGCGGGAGTGATCTCAATGCATGTCATATATGGGCAGAGCGCTACGACTCCTGTTGATGACACCAAAAATGTTAACTTATATGTTAACGCGGACCAGGTAACGAGCTGGGAGAATGTTCATGCAATCAGGATTGGTATTCTCACACAGGCACTAACCGATACAGAGACGCCAGCCTGGGAACAGAACTACATCGTACTCGACTCCACTCAATATCAATTTGATGATCAGACGGCGCGGCAAGTGTTTACAACCACCGTTACCCTGCTGAATTAGTAAAAGAGGCTATAACATGAAAGCGCAAAAGCATCGAGGTAGTGCATTGATCGTCAGTCTCATTATGCTGACCTCTGTCACCTTTCTCGCGATATTAAGCCTGCAAAGCTCAACGACACAGGTGAAGATCGTGAATAATCTTCAGATAAAAGAAACCATGTTTCACTCATCAAAAAGTGAGCTGGATGCCCAGTTTGAAGCGTACAAAGATCAAATAGACAAAATACAAGAACTTAGTAATGCGATGGAGGGTGCAGTAAAGACAGATGAAGAGGAGCAGCCTGCACCTGAGACTGTATCTCTTAATCCGCTCATGGACATTGCGACCGGTGCCTACGCATCGCTTTCCAGCGAATTGCGCTACACCCGAACTACCCCTGTAAATCTTAACTACAACTTTGCCAAAGATAGCAGCGTCGGCACTATGTCTGCGATGCCGTTCGAAATTGTTTCTACGACGTTAGACTCCACACGACGCTTTCAATCCCGGCAGCGTTTTGGATTCAAATACAATGTCCCCTCTGCTGGTCGTTAAAAGGAGTATCAAATGAAAAAATTACTACTGCATGCTGCCTTTCTTGGTCTGGCTAGTCAGGTTGCTCATGGCGATGATACCGAGATTTTCACGGGCCTGAATAACTCCGGTGGCGGGGCAGATACTATTTTCATTCTCGATACTTCAGGAAGTATGGCCGAGCTTGAAGAGCAAGAAGGAATTACTTATTCATCTAGCACCACATACCCGTCGGAAAATTATGGATTCGATCCTGAAGCTCATTATATATTCAGAGAAAACGCGTTAGATGACCTAAGCAATCTATCGTCTGCAGAAATAAATAGAATAAAAGAGTATAAGATCGATCTGAATGGGTACAACTGCTCACGCAGTAAGACCTTAAACAGTATTGAGCAGCTAGGTTATGCAACTGGTAAGTATGCCGTTTTTGTACCTGGTATTGGCTGGCGAGGACCTGACAATAGAAGCGGAACCAACAATCAGTTATGGGAGAATGATCGCCCACGAGTACCGTATAACAGTTCAGTCATTATTCAGTGTAAGGAAGCTGGACGTTATTCGGAATATAATTATACATACAACGGGGTGTCTTATCGTGGTCCTGCAGATGATGATAAATACGGTGATACGGGCTTCCCATACACAACCAATCGCTGGTCGTGGAACCAATACCCTTGGGACGAAGGAGACGAAAACGAAGGTATATACACTGAGATCTACTCGGGGAATTACCTCAATTTTCTACGATATGTGGCCATAAATAATTTAGGCTCCCAGTATAAAATGCGACTCGATATCGTAGCAGATGCAGCCAAAGATGTTATCGCGGCGAACGATGACCCCTCCAAGCGTTTCGCCCTTATGCGCTTTAATTATTCAGGCAGTAATGCTCAAGGTGCTTTTGTAGATGTAGCGCTGGCCCCGTTGAGTGATATATCTGATAAACTGAACGTCGCTCTCGACTCGTACGACCCAGCTGGTCTTACGCCATTGACTGAAAGCCTGTATGAATCTCACCTCTATTTTAGTGAAAATTATGTAAATTATGGCAGCAACCCTAAAATTGCTGACCTTAATGGAATATATCGCGGAAACGATAGTGACGATGCCGAATGGACAGACCCTGCAAATCAAACATTTGCGAGCAACCCGGGAAGCTATTTCTCACTAAGTGGTTACATAGGGGACGACGAGACTGATCCCGAAGCAACAGAAAACCAAGCTGGGAGTACATATAAACTACCTGAGAATGGTATGTGTGGAGCGCCCAATCAGAATGTTATTCTATTCTCAGATGGGCTACCTACAACTGACACTGGAGCGAATAACGCTATTCAGAATCTTGTGAATAGCGTACTTAACTCTGACTACTATACTGGAGAATCTCCACCTCCAGACTGTAATAGGAATACAGATGGCGGTTGTCTTAGTGCTCTCGCTTGGTATATGTCTAATCAAGAACGTAGAGATAATGACGGTCTGCCTAGCTTAACCGTTAACACGATAGGTGGATTTTTGGGGGCTGGTTCGAACGCTGAAACGCTATTAGGCGAAGTAGCAGACTATGGGAATGGACGTTACTTCGCGGTTTCTAACGAAGACGAAGTAAAGATAGCTATTGCAGAAAGCCTAAATGAGACGGATACATCACCGTCAACCTTCACCGCCCCTGCAATAGCTGTGAGTTCGTACAACAGCTTACAAATAAGCGATGAGCTCTACTACGCAGTATTTGAACCTAATGATACGGGAGCCTGGAAAGGAAACCTGAAGCGTTACCGTATTACCAATGACGGTGTAGTCGACTCAGGTGGTGACATAGCGGTCGGAGAAGATGGCTTTTTTAAAACCGGAGCGATCAGTTACTGGAGCGATACTTCAGACGGTGCAGATGTCAAGAAAGGCGGTGTTGCCGAACGCTTCGCAGATGTAGAAAGGAATGTAAAAATATTAAATGCAGCGGGCAACCTGGTAGACGCCACACTGGATAACATTACAGGACTTGCAGGTGATCCTCTTGGTCTGGAAGCCGAAGGCATCACTGACAGTCTTTTTGGCACCTTGGACGACATTACTTACGAGTTGGCAGTAGCCAATTGGATTGCTGGCAAAACACCTGATGGTTCGAGTAATCGCCTGGAAATGGAGGATGCCATTCACAGTCGCCCAGTGGTTGTGAACTACAGTAGCGAGCGTCGCATAGTCTACATTGGCACAAATTCTGGTTACCTACACGCGTTTGATACCGAAACGGGTCGTGAGGTGTTTTCTATATTGCCCCATGAGGTGCTGACCAATGCACGGTACTACGCCGACAGCGTTGCAACCTCAGCGAACGACAAAATATATGGTCTTGATGGGCCCATTACTTACTGGCACGACGATAAGAACCTGAACGGTCTTGTTGACGGCACAGATACGGTGTATCTCTTCGTTGGTATGCGACGTGGTGGTCATAGCTATTACGCATTTAATATCACCAACCCTGAGTCTCCGTCATTGCTTTGGCAAAAGCATGGAGCTTACCTGAACGAAGACAAAAACATTCCAACTGTTAGCAGCGGCTATGAACGCCTGGGACAAACCTGGTCTTCCCTTAAGCCAGCCTTGGTAAACTGGAATGGTACTCCGACCGTCGTACTGCTGGCGGGCGGCGGCTATGACCCCGCTGAAGATGGCAGCTCAATCGAGCGGATGGTGCACACAACGGGCAACACAGTTTATATGATCAGAGCATCTGACGGAGCTGTACTCTGGAGTGCCCTTGATGAAAGCAGCGATATTTCAGCAAATATGACCAACAGCTTCGCAAGTGATGTGTCACCAGTAGATCGTGATGGAGATGGCTTCGTTGATCTTTTATTTGCAGCGGATACCGGCGGACGAGTATGGCGCTTTGACTGGAAAGATGACAACCAAGGATTCAACGGTGGAGTCATCGCTGACCTGAACAGCAGCGCTTCAGATGGTGTGTCAGGTAACCGCCGGTTTTATGTAAGTCCGGATGTCTCCTACATCAATACCACAAGAACCACAGAAACAGACGAAGGCATCGAACTGGTAACCAAAGACAAATTCCTGTTAGTGAGCATTGGTTCGGGCTACCGTGCGCACCCTCTCGATGAAGATGTTCAAGATCATTTTTACCTGATCAAAGACCCACACGGCCTGAACTACCCAGAAGGTTACGAAACTATTCAAATCAGTGACCTTGTAGAGTGGTCTTCTAGTGACGCCACCGACGAATCGAAATCCGCTTATGGTTGGTATTTCGACCCAACACTTGTCGGAGAGAAGGTCATGTCACCCTCAATCACACTCAACGGCGTTGTCACATTCAATACCTTCTCAACGACGACAGACGAGGAATTCTCATGTTCTGGAAATCTTGGCTCATCGAGAACCTACCAATTTGCACTTTCAGAAGAGATACGAAATCGCATTACCTGTAAGGACGGTACAAATTCTTGCAAGCCCGATATTCCTGGCGAGACTGCCACATACGGAGACGTAATTCCTAGGTTGAAGCCTGATCCTTCGCTCATCACACCAGAGCCGGATCCATGTGAAGAAGGTGAAGTGTGTGAAGAGTTTTCCTGCGAAGATTATGCAATTAAGATTCTCTCAGGAACCACGCTGACAGAGGGCAACATGGACCGCTGTGATCTTTTTGAAGCCAGTTACTGGGAAGAAGTACGATGAACTCAATTAAGTATTCTGATACTACGAAGACGACCTCTGGGTTTTCGCTAATGGAATTACTAGTAGCACTCGCCATCGTAGGGATATTAGCAACGGTCGCGTACCCTTCTTACCAAGATAGCGTACGTAAAGCCAATCGCTCCGAAGCTATTGCCGAGCTTCAGGCGATCTTAGCTGCACAGGAGAGGTTCTTTCTTACAAATAGAACTTATACAACCAACCTTCAAGAATTAGGCTACCCCGAGGACGACGATCTCGACAACTACGACCTGGAAGCTGCGACATGTCAAGACGACGGTGACGACGAGGCCAATGCAGTTATACTCTGCGTCGAAGTCACTGCTTCTGCCGACACCGATAATCAAAGAGTAGATGGTGACATTGTTATGAACTCTCTCGGACGCTCTGAACTGGTAGAAGCAGGAACCAACACTCCCAAAAAACAGCTCTGATTCAATTTGCATCATCAATCTGTACCCATAAAAAAACCCGGCAATTGCCGGGTTATTTTTTCACTTAACAAAGACAAGTCACACGCGTTTCATACGCAATTCTTTAGGCAGCGAGAAAACAACGTTTTCTTCCCTACCCTGCAACTCTTCTGGTTCATCGCCACCCAGTGACACCAGTTTATCAACGACTTCACGAACAAGAATATCGGGAGCTGAGGCACCTGCGGTAATACCAACGGCTTTTACGCCGTCTAACCACTCAGCCTCTATTTCGGATGCGTTATCGATGAGATGCGCTTTGGCCCCCATTCGCTCGCCCAACTCACGTAAACGATTTGAGTTACTGCTGTTCGGTGAGCCAACCACCAACATCACTTCACATTCTGAGGCCAGTGTCTTCACTGCATCCTGTCGATTTTGTGTGGCGTAGCAGATGTCATCCTTACGTGGGCCGGTAATTTCAGGGAATTTACGACGCAACGCATCAATCACTACCGAAGTATCGTCCATTGAAAGGGTAGTTTGAGTAACAAAAGACAAGGCAGATGGGTTCTGTACCTCCAGCGCAAGTACGTCCTCTTCATCTTCAACGAGATAAATATTACCGCCTTTGCTGTAGTCGTATTGGCCCATTGTCCCTTCGACTTCTGGGTGGCCCTTATGGCCAATTAAAATGCACTCTCTCCCCTGCGCACTGTAACGAGTCACTTCTAAGTGTACTTTCGTTACCAGAGGACAGGTCGCATCAAAGACTTTTAATCCACGATCCGCGGCATTTTTACGCACCGCCTGTGACACACCATGAGCAGAGAAAATAACGATATTATCGTCAGGCACTTCATCCAGTTCATCGACAAATATTGCCCCGCGCTCGCGCAAATCGTTTACCACAAACTTGTTATGGACCACTTCGTGGCGAACGTAGATGGGAGGCTCAAACAATTCGAGAGCGCGATTGACGATATCAATGGCACGGTCGACGCCCGCGCAGAACCCTCTTGGGTTCGCCAGTTTAATCTGCATTCTGCACCTCAAGAATCTGCACCTCAAAGTGCAGTTCTTTGCCAGCTAATGGGTGATTGAAGTCCACCGTCACCCACTCCCCTTCTATGTTACTGACCACACCTGGAAGCTCGGCGCCTTGCGCGTCAGCAAATGACACCATCAGCCCAGAAGAGAGTGGCATATCAAGCGGAAAACTTGAACGTTTCATTTCCTGAACATTCTGAGGATTTGGCTGACCAAACGCTTTTTCGGGGGGAACAGTAAAGGTCTTGCGATCACCCGTGGTAAGACCAATCAGGCATTCCTCGAACCCTTCGGGAAGATTACCATCCCCCACCTTGAGTTCAGCTGCATCCTTGTCAAAAGTCGAATCAACTTCCTGCCCATCCGCCAGTCGTAATGCAAAGTGCAACTTAATCTGACTACCGCTATCAATGGTCCCAAGAGACATAAGAATACCCTGTGTAGGAATACGTATCAGGCCTTAGCCCGCTCATCTTTCATTTCACGAATGACGTCCAGCACCATCATAGTGGCGCCCAACGTAATCGCTGAATCTGCAATATTAAACGCCGGAAAGTAGCTGTTATTCCAATGAAACGAAATAAAATCCACAACGTGACCGTACAGTATCCGATCAATCAGGTTACCTACGGCACCACCAAGAATCAGTGTCAGGGCAATAGGTAGCCAGACACTGCCACGTGGCAATTTACGCAGCCAGACGATCAACATAATCGATACAGCAGCAGAGACCACAGTGAAAAACCAGCGTTGCCATCCTTCCTGATCAGCCAGAAAGCTGAATGCAGCCCCCGGGTTGTAAAGCAAAGTGAAATCCAGAACCGGCAGTATGTACACCGGCTGCGCATAACTCAGCAGGCTTTCTGCCGCTATCTTGGTCGCCTGATCCAGAACAATGGCCAGCAACGCAAGCCAAAGCCAAACCAAGGGAGAACGAGCGTTGCTCACATCACTCATTATGCGTAATGACGGACTTCACCGTCACCCTCTACATTTTCGACACAACGACCACAAAGCGTTGGATGCGCCTCGCTTTTACCCACGGTGTCACTGTGGTGCCAGCAACGCTCGCACTTCTCATCCGCGGACGCCGTTACTGCAACGCGTAAGCCATCGACGTCGGTGACATCACCGCCCTGTTCATTGAGTCCTACTACCTGTGCTTTCGAAGTGATCAGCACAAAACGCAGCTCATTACCAAGTCGTTCAAGCTGAGACTTGATCTCGTCCGACGCGAACAAGGTCACTTCGGCACCCAGAGAGGCACCAATCACCTTTTCATTACGTGCTTTTTCAAGCGCGCCGTTAACGGCTTCTTTAACCGCCATAACAGAGCGCCAGTACGCATCGTTGAACTCGGATGCGCTAATCTGTGGGAAGTCGGCATACCATTCCGCAAGCTGAGCAGACTCCACACGCTCTCCACTCACAGGAGCAGGTAACGCACTCCAGATTTCTTCGGCCGTGAAGGACAGCACAGGCGCAATCCAGCGGGCCATTGCCTCAGCAACATGATAAAGCGCCGTCTGCGCGCTACGACGAGGAAGGCTATCGGCTTTACAGGTGTACTGACGGTCTTTAATTACATCAAGATAGAAGGCACCCAACTCAGACACACAGAAATTCATCAGCGTCTTTGTCAGCGTTTTCAGATCGTAGTTGTGATACAGCGCAATCACTTTTTCCTGGAGTCGCTCGGTGTAACTAACCATCCAGGCATCCAGTGGCAACAACTCATCGGCAGAAACCATATCCGTCGCCGGATTAAACCCGTTGATGTTCGCCAACAGGAAACGGCAGGTATTACGAACGCGGCGATACGAATCCGCATTACGCTTCAGAATTTCATCAGAAACCGTCATCTCGCCAGAATAATCGGTATCGGCAACCCACCAGCGCAGAATATCACCACCCAGTTGGTTAATGACCTTCTGAGGTTCAACAGTATTGCCGATCGACTTAGACATCTTGCGGCCCTGACCATCGACGGTGAAGCCGTGAGTCAGTGCGGTTTTATACGGTGCTTTGCCGTACGCAGCAACGCTGGTCAGCAGTGATGACTGGAACCAACCACGGTGCTGGTCAGAACCTTCCAGATACAAGTCCGCAGGCATTTCCAGCTCATCGCGCGCCATACAGACCGCCGTGTGAGTCACACCAGAGTCGAACCAGACGTCGAGTGTATCAACGACCTTATCGTACTGACCCGCTTCATCACCCAGCAGTTCCGCCGGATCAAGATCAAACCACGCATCGATGCCAGCGCCTTCAACACGCTCTGCTACCTGAGCAATCAGCTCAGGCGTACGCGGATGCAGCTCAGCGGTTTCTTTGTGCACGAATAACGCAATCGGCACACCCCAGGTACGCTGACGCGAGATACACCAATCCGGGCGATCGTTCATCATGCCCTCGATGCGTGCTTTACCCCAGGACGGACGCCACTCGACGGTGTTTTCCACTTCGTTCATCGCCTGATCCAACAGGCCTGCCTGATTCATACTGATAAACCACTGTGGCGTCGCGCGGAAAATAATCGGCGTTTTGTGACGCCAGCAATGCGGATAGCTGTGCGTGATGTTGGCTTTCTTCACCAAGGCACCGCGCTCATTCAGAATACCCAGCACGCGGAAGTTACCTTTATCCGCCGTACTTAATCCAGTCAGTTCAAGCGCTTCCAGAGCAGGATTGGCGATAAAGTTACCCTGCGAATCAACCAACATCTCTTCCGATTTCACGCCGTACAGGTTGGAGACAACGTAATCGTCCACGCCGTGCATCGGTGCGGTGTGAACAGAACCCGTACCAGAATCGGCTGTTACGTGTTCACCGGTGATTACAGGCACGAACTTATCGCCGCTCTCTTTACCCGGCATAAATGGATGCTTAACCGTAAATGGCGCTTCGCTCTGATCTGGCGTCTGACCAAAGGCTTTACCTTTTGCCGTGCCCAGTACCTCGTAGCCATCTGCATCCAGGCCATAACGTTGAGCGGCATCATCGACCAGATCCGTCGCCAGTAGCAGAACTTCATCGGCCTCTTTCAGCAGTACCAATGAGTACTCCAGCTCTGGGTGAACAGATACTGCCTCGTTAGCGGGCAACGTCCACGGTGTCGTCGTCCAGATAACGATGCTAACCGTTTTATCCACTTCGACGTTGAATGCTGCCGCAATCGCCTGGCTGTCGGGGAAGGCAAATTTCACATCAATCGCGACGGACTTTTTGTCCTGATATTCGACTTCGGCTTCGGCCAGAGCAGAGCCACAGTCCGAGCACCAGTTAACCGGCTTAAAGCCTTTGTGCAGGTGCCCGGCGTCAATGATTTTTCCTAACGTACGGATGATGTCGGCTTCAAATTTGAAGTCCATGGTCAGGTAAGGGTTATCCCAATCACCTAAAACCATCAAACGTTTGAAGTCGTTGCGCTGTCCATCGACCTGCTCTGCAGCGTACTCGCGGCAGTGCTGACGGAATTCACTGGCCGTTACTTTTTCACCGACTTTGCCAACCTTAGCTTCAACCTTGAGTTCAATCGGCAAACCGTGGCAGTCCCAACCCGGAATGTAAGGCGCGTCTTTACCGCTCAGCGTCTGAGACTTGATGATGACGTCTTTCAGAATTTTGTTAACGGCGTGACCAATGTGAATATTACCGTTCGCGTACGGAGGGCCATCATGCAGAATAAACTTGTCTCGTCCTGCACGGGCTTCACGAATTTTGCGATACAGACCGATTTCTTCCCAACGAGCCAACATATCGGGCTCACGCTTTGCCAGGTTTCCGCGCATCGGAAATTCAGTATCCGGCAGATTCAGGGTCGATTTGTATTGGCTTTCCACTTTATCGTTCATAAGGTCACTGATTGCGTCAGGGGCTCGCTGCGGTAATGCGCAAACCTGTTATCGGTCAAACCGGAAAGAATCGGGGCGCGAAGCAAAGTACGCTCGCGCAGCTTGTTTATCCGAATCTATCGCAGCCTTGAGGGCATCAAGCCCATCGAATTTCATCTCATCTCGTATCTTGTGCATAAAAGACACGTTCAGGTGCTGGCCGTATAAATTTCCATCGAAGCCAAAAACATGCACTTCAAGGGATGGCTCCGGTGTCCCGGAAATTGTCGGCTTTACGCCAAGATTGGCTACACCAATATGTTCTTCGCCGGTTTCAGCAATGCGGATATGCACAGCGTACACGCCTTTCATTGGGAGTTGGCTACGCTTCACCAGCACATTAGCGGTCGGTGTATCGAGCGTACGGCCAAGCTGACGACCGTAAGCAACCCGACCTGACATCTGATACGGCCTGCCAAGGAGCTCAGCTGCACGGGTCAGATTATCATTGGCCAACGCCTTGCGAACTCGTGTACTGCTGACGCGCTTATCGCCTATTTCATGCGTCGGCGTGTCTGTCACGTCAAAACCTGACACCTCACCCGCGGTTTTCAGCGCTTCGTAATCGCCGCTGCGGTCGCAGCCAAAGCGGAAGTCGTCTCCAACGATCAGGTGTCGCACTTTAATACCGTCAATCAGCACCGTCTGGATAAACTGAGCAGCAGACATACTACGCAACGATTCGTTAAACGGCAGACACAGAAGGTAGTCGATACCGGCATCACGTAAATCCTGATATTTATCGCGAAACCCTGCCAGGCGAGGCGGCGCCAAATCGGGTGCAAAGTACTCTTTTGGCTGAGGCTCAAACATCATCACCAGAGTCGGCTTTTTGTGCTCACCAGAGGCCTGCTGCAAGGAATCCAGTATGCGGCGGTGTCCTAAGTGCAGACCGTCGAAGTTACCAATGGTCGCGACGCAACCATCGAACTCGACAGGCAAACTGGCATTCAGATTGTGCAGGCCACGGATCAGGCGCATCAGAGAAACCGCTGAAAAATTAAAAGCACGGATTATAGCGGTTTAAGGCTGATCAGAACAGCTCGCCGCGGAGGTGCCGCACGCGCAATCCCGCCGCGATCATCACGACGAAATACACGACCACACCGGCTCCTACCAGCAGGGCCAGCCAACTGATTCTCTGCATCGCATCCCAGATCAGCCAGTCTCCCGGCGTCCCCATCAACCATACACATATTGCAGCCAGCGCTGTATTGGCCAACAGCAGGATCACGGCGAACTTCAACCAACCAGACTGAGGCTGATATACCCCGTCCTTACGCAAGCCACGATACAGCATAAAGACGTTGTAATAAGCAGCCAAAGAGGTCGCCAACGCAAGCCCTGCATGCTGGAGTGGATACACCAGCGCCAGATTCAACACCATATTCACGACCATGGCCTGAATACCAATTTTTACCGGGGTTTTCGTATCCTGACGGGCGTAATAGCCCGGCGCCAACACTTTGATCATCATAAAAGCCAGCAAACCAACGGCATAAGCCTGCAGGCTCAATGTCATCTTGCCGACGTCATAGGCGGTCACTTCACCGTAGTAGAAGATGGTCGCCATGAGGGGGGTAGCGAGCAGCACCAGAGCCAGAGCAGCCGGCGTTGCAATCATAAACACCATACGCACCGCCCAGTCGATCGTTCTCGAAAACGCGTTTTTATCTTCCGCCGCATGCTTGCCTGACAGTGCAGGTAAGATCACCACACCAATGGCAATCGCAAAGACACCGAGCGGCAAGTTATTTAAACGGTCGGAATAGTACAACCAGCTGACACTGCCATCTTCCAGAAAGGACGCCAGCAAGGTATCGAGCAGGAGATTAATCTGGCTCACCGACACACCAAACAAAGCCGGCACCATCAACTTACCGATTCGGCGTACGCCCTCATCCTTTGGTTTAACAGCAGGTAAAACCAATAAACGGAGGCGAGCAATAAAAGGGAGTTGAAACACGAGCTGAAACAGACCAGCGAAGAAGACACCCCAAGCCAGCGCGTACAGCGGCTCTTCAAAGTAATCCGTAAAGCCTAATGTCGCAGCGATCAGAGTGACATTCAGTATCACCGGCGTAAACGCTGGTACAGCAAAGCGTCCGTATGCATTCAGCACACTACTGGCAAACGCCGTCAGTGAAATAAACAGCAAGTACGGAAAGGTAATGCGCAACAAGTCACCCGTCAGTGCAAACTTATCTGGGTCACCGCGAAAACCCGGCGAAAACACCCAGGGCAGGTAATCAGCACCCAGCATCGCCAGACAAGTCACGGCCAATAAGGCCAACCCCAAGACGCCGGACACACGAGCCACCAACATGCGGACTTCGTCAAATGCCCGCTGAGTACGATACTCACTGAGTACAGGTACAAAGGCTACTGAGAACGCACCCTCAGCGAATAACCTTCGAAAGAAATTGGGGATCTTGAATGCAACAAAAAACGCATCCGCACGCGCCCCAAAGTACTGAGCCACAATAACATCACGCGCAAGCCCAAGAACCCGACTCAACAGGGTCATGATACTGACGATAGAGGATGATCTGAGCAGACTGCTGCTTTTCGCCTCAGGGCCGGATTCTGGCGTAGCGGACATAAGCGTTTCCGTGCGGATATGCGGTATTTATACACAAAAAAACCCGCCGTTGGCGGGTTTTTCTTCGATCTGAAAAAGCGATTAGCCTTTCAGAGCGACAACCTTAGAGTTCAGACGGCTCTTGATGCGGGCAGCAGCGTTCTTGTGCATGATGCCTTTAGTC
>PDUK01000088.1 GCA_006212115.1 Thalassolituus sp.
CGGGATGCCAACCTGGTGTCTGCGGGCAGCTGTGGACCGCTGAAAGACAGTTTCTGCGAGATGATTGCCGATGGCCGCCTCAGTCAGTTAGTGCCTGACACCGCAGCCAGTGGTGAGATGGATCTCGTGCCAGAATTTTCTTTGATTCCTGTGAAATCTCATGTGAGCGTGCCCGTCGTATTATCTGATGGTCACACGTTCGGAACTTTCTGTATTTTCAGCCGCGAAGTAAAACCTGAGTTAAACAATAAAAGCCTGTTGCTGGTGCGGGTCTTTGCTGATGTCATCGCTGCGCTGATAGAAGATGCGCGGAAGGGCAGTGAAGAGAACCGCAAGCGTCAGGATATGATTCTTGGGCTGCTGGAGCGCGATGAATTACTACTGCATGCCCAACCCATCTGTGGCTTGCATGATAAGGGTATCCAGGGGTTTGAGCTTCTGGCCCGCCTCTCAACGGATCTGGATCTTTCTCCCGCTCAGCTATTTATTGATGCTGACCGTCTCGGTTTGTCAGCAGCCATTGGAATGCGGGTGATTGAGAAATCCCGCCATGCTCTTGCCGTTCTGCCCGAAGATGCGTATGTCTCAATCAATGTCACGCCAGCGTTTCTTGAGGCCTGCGATATTACCGGGATATATTCCCCAGAAGAGAGTCAGCGCATTGTTCTTGAGCTGACAGAGCACGAAGAAATCGCAGATTACGATCTGCTCAATGAGAAGCTCCGCCCATTACGGGAATCCGGTATGCGTCTGGCGATTGACGATGCGGGTGCTGGCTACGCAAGTATGCGTCACATCCTGCTTCTCAGCCCTGATATGCTTAAGCTTGATATGAGCCTGATCCGCGACATCGATCAGGACAGAGACAAACAATCGCTTGTCGCAGCACTTCGTGGGTTTGCTCAGGTGCAGGGTTATAAAGTGGTGGCAGAGGGTATCGAAACCGAAGCCGAACTGGCCGAGCTCGAAACCCTTAATGTCTGCTGTGGCCAGGGTTACCTTCTGTCACGGCCTCAGCCTGTAGATACATTTAAGTCCTGATTGCGGCCAGCGGTTCAGGCCGCTGCCGCAGTATCTTTAATCTTCTGTACCATCGCCCGTAAGCCATTGCCCCGCGTCGGACTAAGGTGCTTGACGAGATCAACCTGAGAGAAATATTCGTCGACATCAAAGGCAATAATCTCGGCAGGAGTCTTATAGTTAAAGGCCGCTAACACCATGCCGAGCAATCCCCGCACAATGTGGGCATCCGAATCAGCTTCAAATACCAGTGCTCCGTTCTCGGCTGATGAGTCGATCCAGACCTGACTCTGACAGCCGCGTAGCAGGTAGTCATCCGTCTTTTTGGCGTCATCCATTGCTGGTAATTCTTTGCCAAGATCGATGATGTATTTGTATCTCTCTTCCCAGTCGTCGAAGAAGCTGAGGGTATCTACGATATCTTCGCTGGTAATGCTTTTACCAAAAGGACTTTCGAAGGACATGTTGGCTCCTTACAGCGTTTCGATGAATGAGCGGATACGGCGGGCGGCCTCGATGCACTCGGATGTTTCTGCAACCAGAGCCATCCGGATACGATCAGCGCCCGGATTAATACCGTCAACCGTCCGGGACAGGTATGAGCCCGGTAATACAGTCACGTTCTGCTGCGCAAACAGTTGTTGTGCAAACGTTTCTTCGTTGATTGGTGTTCGCGGCCACAGGTAGAAGCTGGCTTCAGTCTGTTTTACATCCAGTACAGGGCTGAGGATTTCCAGTACGGAGCGGAATTTCTGGGTGTACTCAACGCGGTTAGCGATGACATGTTCTTCATCTTTCCAGGCAGTGATGCTCGCCAGTTGGGTGTGAACCGGCATAGCACAGCCATGATAGGTACGGTACAGGAGGAAGGGCTTCAGCAGATCTGCATCCCCCGCTATAAACCCGGAGCGCAGACCTGGCAGGTTCGAGCGTTTCGACAACGAGTGGAAAACGACGCAGCGCTTATAATCATGCCGGCCCAGTTTCGCACAGGCTTCCAACAGACCCAGTGGCGCCTCTGCCCCATCAACGTAGATCTCTGAGTAGCATTCATCGCTGGCAAGGATAAAGTCATGCTCGTCGGCCAGCTCAATCAGTTTTTTGAAATCATCCAGCTTCAGAGTCGAGCCCGTTGGGTTGCCTGGTGTGCAGACAAACAGCAACTGACAGCGTTGCCAGACATCGGTGGGCACGGCATCAAAGTCGGGGTTAAAGCCATTTTCTTCAAGACAAGGAAGAAAGTGGGGTTCAGCGCCGGACAGGTAGGCAGCTCCTTCGTAGATCTGATAGAAGGGATTCGGAGAAACTACCAATGGGCGGTACTCGCTACGGTTAACGGCCGCCTGGGTGAACGCGAATATAGCTTCGCGGGTGCCGTTGACGGGGATGACCTGAGATACCGGATCCACGTGTTCCAGCGAGAAGCGACGCTCTAGCCAGTTGGCGATCGTTGAGTTCAGCTCAGGCAGGCCCTTCGTCGTTGGGTAGTTTTCGACGCGCTGAAGCTCGGTGCGCAGGGTGTTGAGTACAAACTCAGGCGCGGGGTGTTTGGGCTCACCAATCGACAAGGCAATATGCTCAAGATCTGCCGGTGGGGTGACTGCGCCTTTCAGTTTAGCCAGTTTTTCAAAGGGGTAGGGCTGGAGTTTGCTCAGATCTGGGTTCATGCCGCGTCCGGAGTACCTGTTATTCAGAGAGCGCGCATTATACCCCCTTTGGAACGACAGCGGACAGGCCTCACTAAGTGCCCGGGCTCACTGGCCTGAGAGTGGCTTATGCCAGGAAAGAGCGTGATATTCAGGGGCCAGGCTGTACTGTGTAAGGCAGGATGTAATTCAGCGCAAATGAATCAGAAGTGTTTCGAGGCGCGCCATCTGAATGTCACCGAGATTGAGGAGCAGTTCATCGCTGTTATCGCTCACCGTGACGTCGATAGGCGTCGTTAAATCTCTGGCATACAGAGTGGCGCTGACGACTTCCCGGTGGGCGAGCTGGTTCTGTATATCCTGAGGCAATTCGAGGTGTGTCAGGGTCTGGCTGTTTTCGGAAAATACGGACGCCAGTACAAACACCTCTGCGCCACTGTCTGTCGTGATGGCAAAGCTGCGTACTTCCGTCGTGTCGTCCGGTGTCAGAGTTCCTTGATATATGATGTCCCGGCCTCCGGTGAGGCTATAAAGGCTCGCCATTGCGTCACTGATTCTGTGACCTTCATTGCCTGCCTGAGTGCCGTAGTAAAACCAGCGTGACTGCTGTGGAGAGAGCTGCCGGTCGGCGATCCATTCCAGGTAGCGACCTGCGATTGCGAGAGCAGCGCCTGCCCCCAGTCCCCCGGAGGCAAGGTTGATGCCCACTTCTTCTGTGGTCCAGACTCCGAGGATGCCTGACTGTACCCAACGATCATAAAGCCCCTCGAGCGTTGATTTCCAGTGATCAGGCGTGTTGGCATCGTAAGCGTGTGCGAGGTAATGAATGGTGATCAGGTCGATGATTTCGTGCACCTGCTTCCCGGCGAGGTCCGGTGCATACGTTCCCTCAATTTCGTACGCAAGCAGGTCATCAAGAAACGTCTGTGAAGAGGGAGCGGAAAAAGCGGATACAGATCCCAGTGCGACGTTTACCTTATCGCCGGTGGCGTTTTCTGCTTCCTGGAATGCCTGAACTGTTGGCGCGAGAAAGTACTCAACGTACGTCTGCATAGCAAATTCTGAATCACTCAGCCCATTGGTATCGCCATCAAAGTAATAAACGGCATTACGGGTGTAGCTGGAAGCATTTACTTCGTTACCTACTTGCCAGAAAAACTGGCTTTCTTCTCCCAGAGACGCGATGACTTCAGTGGCCCTCTCCCGCACCGCGGCCCGCCACTGTGTTCCGTGGTCTGCAATGATACTGTCCATGTAGTCTGAAAACTGATCGCTCGCCTGTGTCGCGTCAGGAGCAAGTTTGGCGGATCCCATTCCGCCGATCTGGGCGATGATGTCGCGCTCGGATGAGAGTTGGCTCAGTGTCTGTTTTTCCGCTTCCGTCATAGCAACGAAGGTCGCAGCATTCTGAATTTCAAGTTCATCACGCATTGGATCCCGAATGGGACCCGACCAGTCAAACGCCTGATACAGGCTGCCGAGATGATCGCTCAGACGAATCGTCGTTTCCGTGATCGGGTCGTCTTCAACCTGTTCTCCGCCATCGGCAATGGCCGTTGGCGGAGCTTCCTCATCATCACCTATGAGTGGGCCAGGGGATGATTCCGATTCTCCTCCACACCCGGACAGCAGCAAACAGAAGACAACAAATATGCGCAGCTCTGACATGATCCTTTCCTTGATTGCATCAGATAGCGACTGTACGCCATTCCGGAGCGCAGGCCTGTGACCATCAGAGACAAATTTTCTGGCTGCTCGCAGGTTGAGTCTTATGAGTCATGGTGCTGTTTTTAAGCTGCGGCAGTATCTGCGACTCCCATAAACTGTCGCGGAATTTATCTCTGAACCAGTTCAGGTGGCCGATGCGCTTTTCGCCGATGTCTTTCGGGTTTATACGAATCATCTTGCGTTCACTGCTGGTGAAGAATGAATGCAGGTTTTCGATATTGCGGGCCGACATCATTTCATCGTCGCTGAACGAGATAGAAGTGATAGGAATGCTCACCGAGGCAAACTGATCACGCAGCCATTGGCCTTCGTACCCGACGGCATAGTCTTTGTTTTTGCACCAGCGCCACCACTGGCGCATCGCATTCGCGGGCAGGTCGCCCACCATGTTCAGGCGATCGCCTGGAAAGTATCCCTTCAATGTCACCGCCAGGGGGGCGATGCCGTACCACAGGGCCCATACAAAACGTTTGGTTTCCGGAGAGTTATGGCGCCAATAACCGCTGCCACTGGCCATGGTGATCGCTTTATCTATCAAGTTGGTCGATGGTGTCATTCCGAGTAGCTGGCCGCCAACACTGTGGCCGACCCAGCAGAACGTCTGGTCTGGGTAATTAGCACGAACAAAACGGATGATGGCTTCGCAGTCGTATTCGCCCCATTGCAGCATATTCGTTTTGATCTGCTTCAGAGGCTTATCAACAGATGCGCCCATACCGTAGTAATCAAAGGTGATGGCAGACATTCCCTGTTCATTCAGCCAGAGTGCGAACTTCTCGTAGCAGGTTTGCGGCACGCCCATTGCGCCGGCAATCACGACGACCTGCTTGCTTTCATGTTTGTTAAACAACCGGATCTGAAGCTTACGTGTTGGGTCGGTTGTCTGCAGTGTTTGTTCTATCAGTGCCATGTTACTTCTCCGGCATCAGGTCAGGCAGGGATGGACATGCGGATCAGTGCGAGCAATTGCTCTTCGACATGATCCAGGGGTTCGGCTGAACGCTG
Organism: Thalassolituus sp.; assembly: GCA_006212115.1. Lineage (GTDB taxonomy): Bacteria > Pseudomonadota > Gammaproteobacteria > Pseudomonadales > Oceanobacteraceae > Thalassolituus. The sequence continues at coordinate 5,400 of PDUK01000088.1, forward strand.
CGCGCGACACATAGGCACGGTGCCTTCAATAGACGCCACTATCATGGTGGCCAGCGACTGTGCCTGTGCCGACGGTGCGCCATGTTTCTCAAGCTGATCGGCGAGCAGCGCGCGCCAGCGGGCAAAGGTTTCTGCGGCAACATCAAGTGCGGCGTAGCCGTCTTCATCGGTGGGTTCGTCTACCGAGACAGCTAAAACGGGGCAGCCATTACGAAAATCCGATTTCACAGCGTCGTCGCGCCAGTACTGAACAAACGCGCGGATCCCTGGCTCCAGACCCAGCGCAAATGCCTTCTCCAGTTGTTTTTCGATAAAGCGACCTGACATCTGTACTGCCTCGATAATCAGTTGATTCTTTCCATTGGGAAAATAGTGATATGTCGACCCGAGTGGCGTGCCAGAAAATTTGGCGACTTCACGGATACTGGTGCGGCTGACGCCCCGCTGAGAGATCATTAGTGCCGCTCCACCGACCAGGCGGCGTCGCACGGCGGGATCATTCTTAGCCATAAAGCCATACCTTCATAAAATCATCTTGTTATAACGAGTGTTATAATTTAGCATCAGTTCAAATCGTAAACAATTGCCTGTGTCAGGTGAGAGAGGCTTGAGTGAATATTTCAGTGACGGAAACCCGGGAAGACACGACGGCCTGCATTCTGTGTTCGCGCAACTGCGGGCTGTCTGTCGAGGTTGATGCCACGGGCTTTAAGAAAATCCGCGGCGATGACGCGCATCCGATGTCACAAGGTTATATCTGCCAGAAAGCAGCTCGGCTGGAGTACTACCAGAACAATGCAGACCGTCTGAGTCAGCCTTTAAAAAGAAAGGAAGACGGTTCCTTCGAAGAGATCTCATGGGATCAGGCGATCAATGAAATCGCGGTAAAAATGACGGCTATCCGTGATACCCACGGTGGTGAAGCCTTTGCGACCTGTGGCGGTGGCGGACAGGGGAATCACCTCGGCGGTGGTTATCTCGGGCAGCTGCGTGCGGCGATGAAGAGTTACTTCAATTACAACTCACTGGGGCAGGAGAAAACGGGAGATTTCTGGCTGAATGGTCGACTGTTCGGCAGTCAGACATGCCATATCACCGAAGATGTCGAGCACTCTGATTTTGTGATTTTTCTGGGCTGCAACCCTTTTCAGGCTCACGGCATACCTAATGCCCGCCATACCCTGAAAGAAATCAGCAAAGATCCGGCACGGACTATGGTGGTGATAGACCCGCGCCGTACCGAAACCGCGAAGATGGCCGATATCCATCTGCAGCTCAAGCCCGGTACGGATGCCTATCTGCTCAGTGCGATTCTGGCGATCATCGTCAATGAAGGCCTTCAGGCGAAAGAATTTCTGGCCGAACACTGTACCGGTTTCGCCAGTGTTGAGCGTTACCTGAAATCTGTGCCTGTTACAGAGTTTATCCGTCGCGCCGATGTAAACCCCGACGACGTGTACGCTGTAGCGCGAGGTCTGGCGACAGCAAAGTCCGGCTGCGTGCGTGCTGATCTGGGTATTCAACACTCTATCCGCACCACATTGAACGGATATTTCGAAAAGCTGCTGTATCTGGTGACTGGGCAATTCGGTAAGCGCGGCGCCAACAACCTGCACACCACCATTGTTCCGATTCTTACGGATACCGATGAGCGTAATCCCAAGTATCGCCGCAGCGTCTATCACAAGATGTTCGCAGTCTCGGGCATCCTGCCGCCGAATATTCTGGCGGATGAAATTCTGCTTGCAGGGGAGAAACGCATCCGCTCAATCTTTGTCGACAGCTGTAACCCGATCAATACCTGGGCCGACAGTGACCGCATGACGGAAGCTTTTAAGTCGCTGGAGCTGCTGGTGGTTACGGATGTGGCTTTGACTGAGACAGCCCGCCTTGCACATTACGTTCTGCCAGCGGCATCGCAGTTCGAAAAGTGGGAATTCACTGGATTTAATCTCGAGTTTCCGGTGAATGGGTTTCATCTTCGCCACCCATTATTTCCGGCGCACGGGAATACTTTGCCAGAGCCTGAGATCTATACCCGGATTCTCGAAGCTATGGGTAAAATTCCCAAAGACTTCCCGGTGATGAAGGCGATTGCGAAAAAAGAACCGAAAGGAACTTTCCACCTCGGCTTTCTGATTTCGCTGGCAGCGAAGTTAATGACTGATAAAAAGCTGCAGCCGTTTGCCGCATCCATTCTCTATCGCACGTTAGGGAGTACGTTGCCGAACAAGGGAGCCGCCGCTGCCATTATGTTGCCGCTGTCGATTGTGACCTCTATGCGCTATCACGATGGCGTGAAGCGAGCGGGCTATAAAGGCAATCGTTTTACCTCAGGCGTGCGTTTATTCCGTGCGATTCTTCGTGAACGTTCGGGGCTGGTATATATCCGTCAGAACTACGAGGACGTCTGGTCGGTTGGTGGCCAATAAAGATCAGAAAGTTCATCTGCGTATTCCTGAAATGCTGGATGAAGCCCAGGCGCTGTTAAAAGAACCAGTAGACCACGACAAACCCTTTACCCTGATCGCGGGTGAGCGTCGTGCCTATAACGCCAATCAGATTTTCCGTAATCCTCAGTGGCGCAAAATCGATAAAACCGGAGCTATGCGTATTCACCCTGACGATGCCGAAGAGCTCGGGCTGGTGGCCGGTGATCAGGTGATTTGCGATTCCGGCTACGCCAACATCAAGGTTGATATCATGATCGACGACACCATGCGCAGACGTGTTGTGGCTTTGCCCCATGGCTATGCCATTACCTACGATAATGGCGAAGAAGTCGGTCCGGCGCTCAACCGTCTGATGCCGTCGACCCACTGTGATCCGTTCTCGCGCACGCCATCCCACAAGTACACACCGGTATCGCTCGCCAAAGCCTGATCTGTGTTTTATTCAGACATAAAAAAAGCCCCGCCAGTCTGCACTGGCGGGGCTTTTTATGTGCTAGTTAAAGCAGGTCTTACTTAGACGCTTCAACGATACGCTTCATGTCAGTCATGTAGCCACGCAGCTCGGCACCAACCCACTCAACTGGGTGGTTACGGATAGCTTCGTTAACTTCGATCAGACGAGCGTTGTCTACAGAGTTAGACTTCAGGTTCAGACCTTTACCAATCACGTCAGTGCTGATGTGTGGCATGAACTTCTCGCGCAGCA
>PDUK01000021.1 GCA_006212115.1 Thalassolituus sp.
AATGTTTCGCGCAAGCTTCGCGTTGCGCTCCTACAAAGGCGTTTTGTCGGTATACTCTCGGGTACGTTTTGATCTGAACTGAGTTTGTTATGACGCCTCCAAATATGAAGAATCCGATTCACCTTCTGGCCTTTGGCCTCGGCTCTGGTCTGGCGAAGAAGGCGCCGGGTACCTGGGGCACCCTGGCAGCCTTGCCAGTTTGGTGGTTCTTACTTCAGGGAGTACCTACTCTCCCTTATATCGGAGTACTGTTTGCGGGCTTCGCGTTTGGGGTGGTCATATGTGAAATAACGTCCCGAGATATGGGCGTGCATGACTTTGGCGGTATTGTCTGGGACGAATGGATCGGTGTTTGGATTACGCTGTTATGGCTCCCGATGTCGGGCAATTTAGGCTCCGATTTGCTGTGGCTGGCGTATGCGTTTGCTCTGTTCCGCTTCTTTGACATTATCAAGCCGTGGCCAATTAAATGGCTCGATGCAAAAGTGCACGGTGGCTTTGGCATTATGATTGACGACGTTATCGCCGGTATTTTCGGCCTTGTTGTTGTGCAGTTAACGGCAGCCCTGCTCTGATTCTGGTTTTGAGAAGGACTTTCGGTATGCGAGCGGCGTGGTACCGCTCCTTTCCGAAAATCTAAAAAAAGCTTACGTTTCTACACTCCAATATGGGCCAACCCCACTGCGATCGGGTTCTTATTCACCCTACGGGTGATTCAGTGCCCGGTGTCATGATCCCAGTTGTATTTAATGATATGTTCTGTGGCGACGTATTCTGGGGTGAGAGGAGCTTCCCATGACACAATCAGTTTTTCCCGTAGCGTCGGTGATTGCCGACGACACGCAAGGTTTTATCAAAGAATCAGACCCAGTGGCTTATGCCGTATGGCGTCTCGCCGATGGCAGCCGCGATATTGAGACCCTTGCACAAGATGCCGGTATTTCTGTTAAGGAGTGCTGGGCTGCTCTTGATCGCCTCGCGGACCATAATGCGCTTTCCGAGCGAGTGGCTCCGCCATCGGCGACGCCACACCCAGCACTGCTTAATCGCCGTGAAGCCATCGGCAAGGTGATGATGGGTGCCTTAGGCGCTACCGCGCTGATGAACGCGCCGCAGGTCTTTGCTAACGAAGATATTTCAATTGGCACGAACCCCGCTATGGATACCGATGCCGCGGAGTTAAAGCGCCCGATGGAGCAACGCCGTAAACAAGCGACAGAGCATCAGCGTAAAGTCGTCGATAAGCGTAAAACTGCAGAGCAGGATCAGAAAGCTGGTCAACAGAAAGTGGTTGAGCAGCGCAAGAAACAAGTCAACAAACAAGCTGCCGAACAGCGCAGCAAGGCTGTTCAGAAACGTGAAGCGGCGATGGAAAAGAAAGCCAAGCGAGCTCAGCAGGAATCCAAACGGAAAATGGCTCAGTAAGCACTCACGCGCTGCATGACTCAATTGTTCGACGGCGTCTTAAACAATCAGGCCAGTTGCTCCCGGAGCTGTTGGCCTTTTTGTTTCAGGTGCGCCACCAACTGTGCGGCCACGTCCAGGTTGATCGCATGTTTCGGGTGCGCAAAGTAACAAGGGAAATTAACTTCCAATACGTAGTCTCTGCCTGATCCATGGACTAAGACATCGACACCACCAAACTCAAGACCAAGCGCCTCGCAGGCCTCTATTGCAACGTTCTGAGCTGACTTAGGAGCAGGTGAGGTGAAACAGTCTTTCTGATCTTCATCAACGCAGGTTCTGAAGTCATCCTCCTGCGGGAGGTTTTTATAGGCGGCAGCGACGTCACCGTTCACCACTAGTATGCGCCAATGCTCGGCAGGCTCAACACACGCCATCAAGTGCACGTGCTGACCGTGAGCACTTTCCAACGCGTCGGCAACAGAAAAGAACGTCGGCCAGTTGTCGACTCTCACTACGCCAACGCCCAAAGATTTACCGGGAACTTTAAAGACAACCGGAAGGCCGCCCAGCGCCTCAACACGCCGGGACAGCTCCTGACGGTCGGTGGTCATCGCATGGAAGGTTCGTGGGACAGGCACACCGTAACGAGCAAGAAACAGAGTCTGGTTATCCCAGATCGTAAACGCCCCAAGAGGATTGCGATAACAGGTCGCCACGCCGGGATGGATAAGTTGCTGTTCGATCACACAGGCTTCGTGGGTAATGGCAACCCGATACAACAGATCACCATGATTTAAAACGGGCGGGGAAACATGATCAAACTGCAGCGGCTGTACAACAACCGCATCCAGACCTGACTGCTGTGCTGCATCAACGAGTTGCTCAGTCAGGTCTTCTTCAGGTTCGTCGCTGATGATGATCAGCCGTTGGACGGGCATGCTCTATTTTACTGCGCTGTAGCGGTCGCTCAGCATTTTCTTAACCGATTTCATATTGTATTGATCGGTCTGTTTGATCAGAGCATTGCGCAAAGAGACCACCTCTTTAAGCTGTGATTCGCTCATGTTGGCCACATATGGAAACTTAACAGAAATCTGCAGAGCATATACCCCCTCCCCCGAGGCACCTGCTTCAAGGCGATATACGTTGTACTCCATAAATTCTTTGTCGACTGGCCAGGTAAGAAAGTCCAGAAATACTTTTGTTCCAGCCTCATTACCCGTTAAGTTGTATTGCGCTTGCGGATTAATGCTCTGCAGTCCAGAGACAATACCAGCAGCTACACTCTTAGGACGGTCGCCTACCTCAGGCTGGCGGAATAAAATGTAAGTCGCGGCAGTCGTCCAGTCTTCGAAGGTTTCATTTTCACGCACATAACGATATACCAGTACGCCCGGTTCACTCGAGACGCGTGCAACTTTACTGTAGGCCTCACCACCTAGAACAGGCACTACTTCATTAGGCTTGAGCCCCTCTGCCTGTACAGAGACAATCAGCAAAGTACCAGCAACGGATAACAAAACTCGAGAAAACAGGGATTTCATAACATCACCGAAAATATAAGACACCTGTAAGACTACCGACCCTTGCACCAACCTTCAATGACGATTAGCGCCGCAATAGCCGAGCCAATACGCCAAGATTGAGGAGGCTGGCCAACGAGGCAGCCACGTAGGTCAACGCAGCTGCGGTCAGTATTTGGCGGGCAGACGACATATCCCGTGCGCTTAAATACTGCCCTTCTTCCAATAAGGGCAATGCCTTACCGAAACTGGCATCCCACTCCACCGGCAAGGTCACGAGGTTCATTAACACGCCAAGCAGCATTGACATTACCGCAGCCAGCAAGGTCCAGCGTGAAAGCGCAGGATTTATCCACACCAGTAGCGGTGTTGCAGCAAGCAGAACCGGTGCTGCGCGGCTGGCCAGGTACGTGAGTTTAGCCAGTGACCCACGTAAATTAAAAAGACGTTCATTGCGGTGATGCTGGACAGCATGCCCTACCTCGTGGGCAGCGACGACCACACCTGTCAGGGTACGCCCTTCGTATTTATCTTTGGTCAGGCGGACGGCTTTATCATTGGGGTCGTAGTGATCACCATGCTCGGTCACTTCAACAACGACATCCTCGATATCTAACTTATCCAGAAGATGACGCGCCATTTCGGCACCGTTGCCCGGAAAATCACTGCGCTCGGGGCTGTGTTTTTTCAGTACCGAACGTACCCAAAAACCGGGCAAATACATAATCGCCAGAAATACGAGAGCGACAATGGCATACAGCATCAGACACCTTCTGTTTTAATCACTGGACGAGCTATTTTATGTTCGTTTAAAAGTTGGGTGCCACGCAAGACGATGTCACTTTGGAATGCTTTTTCATAACGTACATCCAGCACATACGCCTTTACTCGCAAACGAATCGCCAGACGATGCGCGACTTCAACTTCTTCAACGACAAACGATACGGGTTTTTTCAGGTAGGCGTAGCGGCTGGTCACCACGACTTCTTCGAGCAACTTACGAGCCCAGGGAATGTCGGCATCGAGAGCGAGATGAAAATCTGTTACCACCATCATATCCAGCTCACCGGCATTACCGGATGACACAACATCGGTAATAAAGCGTGAGTTGGGGATGGTCACCAGGTTGTCGTCGAGCGTAACCAAACGCACGGTTCGCAAGCCGATCGAAACGATCTCGCCATAGGTGTCGCCAAAGCTGACACGGTCTCCTACCCGGAAAGGTCGGTCGAATAACAATAGAATCCCGGCGACCAAAGACGCTGCAATGTCTTTCAACGCGAAACCCAACGCGACCGCGACCGAACCTGCGGCCGCAAAGATTAATTCTTTGGGCGGCTGCAGAACGCCAATCAACAAGCCGACGGTTCCGAAAATATAAAGCGCGAACGTGAGTAACGTCGAAACCTGAAGAATAAAAAACCGGCGGGCCGGTATTTTTTCCATCAAACGGTTACTGACGTTATTCAGTGTTTTGGCCACCAGCCAAAGCGCAACACCACCCGCAAACAAGAGGAAGATGGCGTAAAAATTAAAAATACCTGCCACACTCAGCAGGCCATCAACGAGTCCACTGGTGTCATTCATGAAGCATATTCATCCTGTTTAAAATACTGACCACTGTGTGGTACCAAAGCGCCGTTATGCGATAACGCCCGTCTTCACCTTTTTCGACAATGTCGTCCTCAAGCGTTGCCTTCAAGGAGAACCGGACGACGTTCTCGGACAGATTGGTTACACGCATGATTTCTGCGGTATTCAGAGTCCCGTGCGTGACAATCGCTGCCAGAATAAACGACTGATTCGAGCCGGATTTTTCAATCCTACTGCCTGCCGGAATACGAGGTACTTTTACTGTCACTTCGTTGCGACGTGTCGTCACCGATTCCTGCCATAATCGCAATGCGGTCACTGGCACACCGTGGCTGGCGTCCCAGAGTAGGCTGAAATAACGCTGTTCGGCGTTACGCAATGAGTTGTTCGCTGGTGCACGGGTATCCATCAGTACATCGTCGTACCGCAGCCGATAGCCACTCTGCTGGTTACGCGACAAAATCAACGAGCGGATTTCCGCCTGCGTCCAACGTTTAACACGCACGACGTTACGCATCTGATAGTCGCGCCCAAAGACATTACACAGATAGGCCCAGCTCTGGTTATTCATCACAATAATCCAGAAGACGTTTCCCGCTCGCGCATTAGTCAGACTGAGCAACGCCTGCCAGCCGTCCAGCCCTCCAACATCGGCCAGAAACAGATTTTCCGCATTATTGAGAACAAACACGGTTGGCGGTATGGCTTCGTTAGCCGTGGCGAGTGCGACCGGCCCTTCAGCCAGATCGATCTCGAGCTGCTCGCCAACCAGCGAATACAGACTGGTCGAGTCCAGGGTCCGCGCCGGGATTTCCAGCATGGCAACACGAACGTCATCTTCGTTAGACTCCACCTCTTTGCAGAAGCGCTTCACGGCGGATTTCTTACCGATACCCGGCTCACCCGTGAGCATCAGAACATTGTCGTCGCCGCGATCACTGTGCCAATTACTGTAGTGACGCTGAAAGATCTCATTCAGTCCGGTTTTGATAATCGGGTATTCACCCTCTCCGTAACACTCAAACCAACGCAGGTAATTATCGTCTGTGCACTCAACGCCGGCGTCCTCATCGTCTTCTTCCTGAAGCTGATTTCGCATGCGAAACCAGCGTGCACTCAGGCGCTGATACCAGGCAAACTCGCCAAGTAACTGCTCCATAAAGGCACGGGTAAACAGAATCAGGTTCAGCGGAATGAGTAATGTCAACAGGAGTACGGTCAGTCGTCCCCCAGATAACGGCTCGACCAGACTGTCAAAACGCTCTGGCGTCAGTCGCTTGAGATTGAGGACCAACTGCTCGCGGTAGAAATGCAGAACATAACTCAGCATCAGCCAGCTGAATAACCACACCAGCGCCCCAATCAGCTGACTGATTACCGAGCTCTGCAGCAGGTACTCAGACAGAGTAATGATGACCCAAGGCAACAACAGCCAAGACGTGACAGAGTGCGCGCGTTTCTCAAGTAGCGCAGTTGTGTCGTTGTTCAGATAGTTACCCGCCCCCTGACAGGCGCTCAGGAGGAACCACTCTAACGACAGATTAACCAGTACATAGGCCACATAAACAGTAAACAGTAGCGGCAGTGCGCCCCCCACCCCAAAATCCGACGCCGACAGACGGGGCAGCACCAACGCAACCCAAAGCAGGAGTAACCAAGGCACCAAGGGGGTGATACTGGTAACAAATCGGGTCAGTGCGCGCAGCCCTTTATGGCGAATGTCACCGGACACCAGTTGGTTATGCCAGCCACTGAGACAGCCCGTGAGCCATCTGGAAAAACCACGAGACAAATAGCGCAGAGGCACCAACAGCATCAAAGGAAGCCCCGTGCTGAATACGACTTTCCACTCATCACCCTTGGGAATGCCTTGTATCAATTGCGAACACGCATGCAACCAGTCCACTACGACGGTTTGCAGTAACTGCCACTCGCGTTCAAATAACGCTATGTACGCGGCCGCCTCCAACGCCTGAGCCGCCGCCATCGCGGGCAGGAACAGAAACAATCCGGTGATAATGAAATGTGTGTGACGCATGAAATTCCCTAGGGCGGTCTCGTCGCCCTATTAGCGGGCACAACAGCCCGGACGTCAACCCGGTTAACGCAAAGAAACACGGTGTTCCGCTCAGAGATTAGGCAACACGAGCGGTGGCTGGTAGAATACGCGCCCTGTTTTACTCAGAGGGTAAGCCCCTTGAAAATCAATTTCGTCGCCTCCTGCAAGCTACCCACACCCTTTGGTGTGTTTACTATGCATGGATTTGAGGAAGCAGAAACAGGGAAGGAACACGTTGCGCTTACTATGGGCGAGCTGGACGATGGCGAGCCTGTGCTGCTGCGCGCCCACTCCGAATGCCTGACCGGTGATGCGCTGTACAGTATGCGCTGCGATTGCGGTTACCAACTGGAAGCTGCTTTGAAGTCTGTGTCAGAAGCAGGCCGCGGAGTTGTGCTGTACCTACGCCAGGAAGGCCGTGGCATTGGTTTGCTGAACAAAGTGAAGGCGTACAACCTGCAAGATCAGGGCGCGGACACAGTTGAAGCCAATGAGCAGTTGGGATTTGGCGCCGACATGCGTGAATACAGCATGTGCCAGCCTATGCTTGAGCATCTTGGCATCGAAGCAATTCGCCTGATGACCAATAATCCTCGCAAAGTGAAGGCGTTAACCGACGCTGGTGTGCACGTGGTGGAGCGTGTTGCCATTGAGGTCGGGCGTAACCCTCACAACAATGGCTATCTGAATACCAAGGCCAGCAAATTAGGGCATTACCTGTCTCATCAGGACGACGAGCCAGAGTAAGCCTCTCCCGATTTCGAGGCTTACGCCCCGGCATCGTCCTCTGGGGGTTTGCGGATCTGAACGAAGATTTCGTGCCCCTCGAACTGACGCATCAGCCCCTGCAGTTTAGCGACATGCCGCTCGGTGAGTTGCGTCCCTGACGATAAAAGTACCGCCCCGCCTGGGCTGACCAGATTACCCGCGAGTATCATGCCTTCTTTTACATCCGCAATATTGAGACGCTCACGGCTGGATATGGCCTGGCCCTCGTAGTTCTCCAAAGTCTCCTCAAAGATGTCCACCAGCTCGCGATCGTATCGCTGACCTGCCAGCTTCAGAAGATAGACCCGTGCATCCTTCTCAGTGAGTGGTTCACCAAGGAAGTTGCTCTCGCGCTGCAATTCGGCGTAATCACAGACAATCCGCAGAATCCGTGACGGCTTAGGAATCGCATCACCCGCAAGACGGTCGGGAAAACCTTTGCCGTTGTACAGCTCCATGTGTGAGCGAATGATATTAGCGGCGTTCTGAAGTGGCTCCAGTAGCATCATGGCAGTCTGGCCATTTATGGTGAAACGCGCATATTCAGACTTCTCGGCATTGCTCATTTGTGGGATGGCTTTCATCAGAACCGAATCCGACAGGGACATCTTGCCAAGGTTTCGCAGTAAGGCCGCGTAGTAAGTATCGTTGATCTGCGCTTCATCCAGCCCAACATTCTTGGCGAAGGTTTTCACCAGTTCGGCAAAACGTTCGGTCGAGCCCTTGTCCTCAGCCATACGATCTTCCATCGTACCGACCAGAATATGCACCATGGCATCAAATTCATGACGCAGATTTTTGTAGGCGTCCTGTAGTTTCGCCTCGGCCTCACCCACTGCATCCGATGAGGCTTCGTACTTGGCCTGAAGCTCACGATTGAGGCGCTCAAGCTCCTCGTTTTGAGAAACAATATGGGCACTCAGTCGTTGATTCGCGGATTTCAGTTCTTTCGACTCAAGAGCCTCGGCCACCATGTCGCGTAACTGGTCGTTGTCCCAAGGCTTGGAAATGTAGCGGTAGATATTACCTTCATTCACGGCTTTGATGGCTGAGTCCAGGTCAGAGTAGCCCGTCAGCAGAACCCGTATCATCGCTGGGTACTTTTCGAAGCAGGTTTTCAGTAACTCAGCGCCAGACATCCCCGGCATACGCATGTCGGAGATGATCATATCGAATGAGTCATCTTCCAGAATCGTCAGGGCTTCGTCACCACCATTGGCCAACACGACATCGTAGTGGCGATAGAATAAGCGCTTCAGCGCCTGCAAGACGCCTTGCTCATCGTCGACCAGCAGTAACCGGCCATTCTTTTCCCGGCCTGTGGGCTCAATCGGCATTGTCTTTGTCTCCATTACGAACGGGAAGCGCCAGGGTAAATCGCGCTCCCTCTCCGGGGCGTGAATCCACTGTTATCGAACCCTGATGCTCTTCAATTAATTTGTAGCACAACGCCAGCCCTATGCCCGCTCCTTTGCCCTCTGCTCTCGTTGTAAAGAAGGGCTCAAATATGCGTGCCTGAACATCACTGGACATGCCACAGCCGTCATCGGCTATTTCAGTATAGAAGATATCCGCTGTTTGATACTGACGAAGAGATAAACGCCCCGGTTTGTCGCTCAGCGCATGCAACCCATTGATCAGCATGTTCATAACAACCTGAGCAAATCGGGGAGGATGACAGAGCATCTGAGGGGGCTGGATCAACTCTACGTCCAGCTGCACATCATCAGGAAGGCGAGTGCGTACTATGTCTATCACGGCACTGATATTGGCGTTCACATCACCCAGTTGCAGCTCTACCGGAGTAGATCGACTGAGAGCCTGCATATCGTTGATCACCCGCTCGATATGATGAATACCCTGCAAGCAGTCATTCACGCGGGCCGGGGCTGCATCACAGGTGTCAGCAATGGCCAGACTCTGGTACGCCATAAGCGCTTTCTGATAGAAGGGGTTTCGTATCTCGAGGTGGTCTGAAGCGCTGTCCAACACCTCTATAAAGGCATTGTAGGCCTCAATGTCGTCGGCCAGTCCACTCAGGTTACTGCTGACATAGGCAAGGGGGTTGTTAATTTCATGCCCTACTCCGGCTGCCGCATCCCCCAGGGTGGCCAGCTGCTGTTCTTTCTGAATATCAGCGATCTGCTTTTGGTTGCTCCACCTTTGGCTCCAAACTGATACCAGCCAGACGACAACGGCTGCGACCAGCACCAAAAGTGCAGTTTTAAAGGGGGTTATAGGCTGCGCCATAACGGCAATGCCATACGCGCTGAGCGATAGCAGCAACATAGCAACGACAACAGGAAGCTGACGGCGCAGTGGCATGAACTACTCCTGAACAGAATCACTTGTTCAGTAAAGCAGCCCCTGTGCGGCCTGCCCGGTGTTGTGAGCAGATAATGAGTGACTTATCAGACAGTTACGGCGCAACTGCTTGTAGGGAAGCTCACCCGGTCGCTGTTTACGCAGCTCTTAACATCTATCAGGCTGGAAAGTGACGGCGGACAGCCGCCAGAATGGCCGTCTCGTCAATACCGGAGGTAATATGCTGCTGAGTGGGAGTGTCGTGATCCACGTATACATCAGGTATACCAAGCGTCTCGACACGCGTCGTCAGACCTTGAGCGGCCAACGATTCCAGTACAGCAGAACCTGCACCACCCATACGGGCATTTTCTTCGACTGTAATCAGCAGGTCGTGGTTCTGAGCCAGTTCACTGACGAGTGCGTCGTCCATTGGTTTAACGAAGCGCATATCCGCGACCGTCGCATCCACCATATCTGCAACCTTCAGCGCCGCCTGCAACGGAGCACCGAACGCCAGAATGGCTACTTTACCGGCAGCCGACTCTCGGCGAACAATGCCTTTGCCCATCGGTAGCGTTGTCAGCGGTGCATCAATGGCCGCTCCGGTACCGCTCCCTCTTGGGTAACGCACCGCGGCTGGCCCCGGATGTTGATAACCCGTGTTCAGCATCTGTCGACACTCATCTTCGTCTGATGGGGTCATGATCACCATATTTGGGATACAACGCAGGTAGCTCAGGTCGTAGGCACCATGGTGCGTTGGGCCGTCTTCGCCCACTAGCCCTGCACGGTCAATCGCAAACAGCACATCGAGGTCCTGCAGTGCCACATCGTGAATCAGTTGGTCGTATGCGCGCTGTAAAAAGGTCGAGTAAATTGCCACGACAGGTTTCATGCCTTCGCATGCCATACCCGCAGCGACGGTCACAGAGTGCTGCTCGGCAATGGCGACATCAAAGTAACGATCTGGGTATTCCTGTGAGAAGCGCACAAGATCCGAGCCCTCGCGCATCGCTGGGGTAATTCCCATCAAGCGCTCGTCTTGCGCAGCCACATCGCACAACCAACGGCCAAATACATTCGAGTACGTGGGCTTTTTCACCCCGGAAGAGGCAGCCGCAACAGGCTTAAGCGCGTGATACTTAATCGGCTCTTGCTCGGCTGGCGTAAAGCCTTTGCCCTTTTGCGTTACCAGGTGCAGGAAGCGCGGGCCCGACAGTTTTTTCAGGTTTTCAAGCGTGGCCACCAGCTCATGGATATCATGACCATCCACAGGACCGTAATAGTTGAAACCGAGTTCTTCAAACAAAGTGCCCGGTGCCACCATGCCCTTCATATGCTCTTCGGTACGCTTGGCAAATTCCCATGCCACGGGGATGTTCTCGAGAACTCGCTTGCCACCTTCGCGCATGGCCGAATAGGTCTGGCTCGACCAGATACGCGTGAAATACTTGTTGAGAGCACCAACGTTGTTCGAAATAGACATGTCATTGTCGTTAAGGATGACAAGCATGTCGGCTTTCTCATGGCCCGCGTGATTCAATGCCTCAAACGCCATACCAGCACTCATCGCGCCATCACCAATCACAGCAACGCTTTTATGAGGCAACCCTTTTTGACGAAACCCGAGGGCCATACCGAGCGCGGCACTGATTGAGGTACTGGAGTGGCCAACACCAAACGTGTCGTACTCACTCTCACTGCGCAGCGGAAAGGCGGCTGGGCCTTCAGCTGTCCGGATTTTAGGTAGCTGTTCGCGGCGTCCAGTCAGAATTTTATGAGGATAAGCCTGATGGCCTACGTCCCAGACAATACGGTCATCCGGGGTATCAAATACATGATGCAGAGCAACGGTAAGCTCGACAACACCAAGCCCCGCACCAAAGTGTCCACCCGATTGGCCAACACTGTAGATAAGGAATTCCCGCAACTCCTTGCACAGTGGCTGGAGCTGAGCGGCACTCAGGTTACGCAGGTCTGCCGGGGATTCGATCTGATCCAGCAGGGGCGTGTCTGGTCTGTGCTTAGGAATTTCTGTAAACATCTGAAGGAACGGTATCCGTTAGTGCACCGGCTGGGCCGAAAGATAAAGGCGCACATTCTACCGGCTGAGAGGCAAGATGAGTAGTCAAAACTCCCCTGCCCGGCAGGAGAGTCTGCGCGAGTTAGTGATCGCGTGTGATGATGTAACGCGCGAGTGCTTCCAGTGTAGACGTATCACCGGGCAACCCAGACAAAGAGGTAACGGCCTCTTCAACCAGATCAGCCGCTTTCTTGCGCGCGCCCTCAAGCCCCAGAAGCGCAGGGTACGTTGGCTTATTCAACGCTTCGTCTGCTCCCTGCTGTTTACCCAGTACCGCGGTATCGCCTTCAATATCCAGAATGTCATCCTGAACCTGAAATGCCAGTCCAACTGCCCGCGCGTAGGTATCCAGCTCTTTGATGGTCTGCGGGTCAGATGCAGCGGCACAGATTGCCCCCATCTGAACGGCCACACGAATCAATGCGCCCGTCTTATGCAGATGCATGCGTTCAAGTTGCTCAAGAGTGAGCTCTTTGCCGACATGTAGAATATCAATGGCCTGACCACCGACCATTCCTGCGCTGCCAGCCGCACGCCCAAGCACAGTAATGAGCTCAAGGCGCTGCTGAGGTGATATTTCCTGCGCTGCTGCAAGCACCTCATACGCGCCGTTAAGCAGTGCGTCACCAGCAAGAATGGCGGTTGCCTCATCAAACGCAATATGACAGGTTGGCTTGCCACGACGTAGATCGTCATCGTCCATAGCAGGCAGATCATCGTGTACGAGGCTGTAACTATGAATCATCTCGAGAGCGACCGCGGCGCTGTCAGCCAACGCCTGCGGAGCATTCAACGCATCCATCGTCGCGTAGATAAGAAACGGCCGCAGACGCTTGCCACCGTTCATCAATGCGTAGTGCATGGCCTCGGCGAGACGGGCATCCGCAACATCCAGAGCCGCCAGACGTTGCTCGGCTAGTTTGGCGATTCTCTCTTGTACAGGCTGCAGGTTCATTCCTGCGGCTCTCCGCCGTGAAACGGTTGCGCATCACTTTGCCCATTTCGCTCCATCAGCAACTGTACACGCTGCTCAGCCGCCGTCAGTGCCTGCTGACATTGTCTGGTCAGACCGATGCCCTGCTCAAACGCTGCCAGGCTATCTTCGAGGGTCAGTTCGCCACCTTCCATACGGGTAACGAGAGCTTCAAGCTCAGCAAGCGCCGACTCAAATCCAAACGCGGGTGCTTTTTCAGAGGGGGTTTTATCAGACATAGTTACTCCAGTCGTAGGGGGCGAACACTAAACCCAAGCCTCGGGTGGGTCAACTCAGGCTTTTTTTTACTTCTGACAGGAAGAACCGCAGGAAGCGTCTAAACTCATGTACATAAGATACCTCTTTATGGAAAGGAGTGGGTGTGGATCTCGCGTCTCTAGTTGGCCTCGTCGGCGCGTTCGGTATTGTTATCTTCGCCATGATTCTCGGTGGCGACATCACTATGTTTGTGAACGTACCGTCGCTGTTGATTGTTATCGTCGGAAGTTTGTTTGCGGTCATGATGAAATTCGAGCTGGGCCAGTTTCTGGGTGCAGCAAAAGTCGCAGGCAAGGCATTTTCATTCAAACTGATTAAGCCAGAAGACCTGATTGGTGAAATTGTCGAACTTGCGGGGCTCGCCCGGAAAGGCGGCCTGCTCTCGCTAGAGGGCAAGGAAGTCAGCGACGAATTTCTCGGCAAAGGCATTCAACTTCTGGTGGATGGCCACGATCCTGACGTCGTGAAAGCCCTGCTCAGCAAAGAAATGAAGCTGGCCAGCGAGCGCCACGACACCGGCGTTACCATTTTCAAATCCTTAGGCGACGTGGCCCCGGCGATGGGGATGATCGGTACTCTTATCGGTCTGGTTGCCATGCTGGCAAACATGGATGACCCAAAGGCCATTGGTCCTGCGATGGCGGTCGCACTCCTGACCACGCTTTATGGCGCCATGGTGGCCACCATGCTGTCTCTGCCGATGGCAGACAAGCTCAGCCTCAGGAAGGACGAAGAAGATCGATTGAAGTCGATGATCATCGACGCTCTGCTCGCCATTCAGAATGGTCAGAACCCGCGAGTGATCGAGTCCATGCTGCAAGCCTACATACAGGAAGGCAAACGTGTAGCGGCAAGCGAGTAACAGGTCATGGCAGAAGAAGAACAGGAATGTCCACCCTGTCCCGATGGGATACCCGGCTGGGTAATGACCTTTGCCGACCTGATGTCGCTGCTGATGTGCTTTTTCGTACTGCTGCTGTCGTTTTCAGAGATGGACGCACGTAAATTCAAGCGACTGGCCGGTGAATTGCGCGACGCGTTCGGTGTACAGACGATTGTAAACGCCAGTGAACCACCCAAAGGTACGAGCGTCATTGCCCGGCACTTCAGCCCCTCTATTCCCGAGCCAACGCCCATTAACGAGGTGCGGCAAAAAACCAGCGACATAACGAAAAGCTCGCTCGAAGTCCTGTGTCAGGATGAAGTCACTCAACAGGAGACTCGTCAGGGCGATCAGGGAATGCAAACGCGCGAAGTCGTCGTCCCCCGAGAAGATATAGAAAACAAAAAAAGTGAAGAGATGGCCGTCGAAATGGCTGCCCAGCTTGAGAATGAGATTGCTCAGGGACAGGTAGAAATCGAGACGGTCGGTAAGAAAATCATTATCCGTATTCAGCAACGTGGAGCCTTCCGTTCGGGCTCAGATTACATCGAAGATCGATTCCTTCCCGTGATCGATAAGATCCGCGAAATACTGGTCGACATCCCCGGCCGGATCTCGGTCGAAGGGCATACCGATGATATCCCGCTGAATGGTGGTCCGTACCGTTCAAACTGGGGGTTGTCGACTGCCAGAGCCGTCTCTTTTGCACAAGAATTGTTTATTGCGCCAGAAATGGATGCCGATCGTTTTCAGGTGGTCGGCCATGCGGACAAGAAGCCATTGGTTCCGAATACAGACGACGAATCCCGAGCACGGAATCGTCGGGTCGAGATCGTTATCCTTCGTACACACGAGTTTGACGACGATGACACACCAGAAATTACTCCTAGTCAGGAAAGGATAGACGACGCAGTGAATGCTCGTCCGTCGGACTTTGAGTTAAATCCCAACGAAATTTTCTGATAGGGAGTAAGCAAATGGAAGAAAGACGCCGCTACTTCAGACTGGATGACGAGGTCATTCTGGATTTTGAGGCCATCTCGCAAGACGAGGTAAAACGTTGGAAGGAACGCCATCAGGATCATATCAATGAGCTGGCTGAGCTTGAGCGCGATATCGCTGGTGTACTGCATCAGATTCAGTCTCAGAATCCGACCGTGGCGAAAATGTTTGAGCTGCTCAATCAAAAAATGAATTTATTAAATTCACCCGTCAGCCCGGACTCTAAACCCGAGCTATCCCAAACCGAGGTGCGTACCCGCGTCAACCTGAGCGCCTGTGGCATGGCATTCCATTCGACTGAGCCCATGTCTGAGAGCGATAACCTACGCCTGCAAATGCAACTGAAACCATCCAATATTCCTGTCACCCTTATGGGTACGGTTGTCGGGGTTGAGCACACCGCAGACCCAGAAGCGCCCTACCTTGTTCGGGTCGACTTTGAAGGGCTGAGAGAAGCAGAACAGGAAATCCTGATACACCACCTGTTTCAGTTACAGTCCCGCCGTCTGCGTACGGAGCGCGAAGCACAGAATGATGCTGCCTGCTGATAACTAACTATCCTCTGGTATGATGCGGTTTTACCTTTGTGGAACTCGCATCATGTCCGCCCCCCGCATTTTCACACCCGCCTCTCTTAACGAAAATACCACCGTTAGCCTGGACGATCAGGCTGTCACACATTTGGTCCGTGTACTTCGAATGAAAACAGGTGATGCGTTACGGCTTTTCAATGGCAATGGTGTTGAATATCAGGCCGAGCTTGAAGTAGAAAGTAAAAAAACGGCACACGCCCGCGTTAGTAGCGTCATCCGAGAAGATGCCCCACTCCCTCTGGCAGTCCACCTTGGGCAGGTTATGTCGAAAGGTGACCGCATGGATTTTGTGGTGCAGAAAGCGACTGAGCTCGGTGTCAGTGATATCACCCCATTAATCAGTGAGCGTTGCGATGTCCGCTTGAAAGGCGAGCGCCTGGACAAAAAAATTGAGCACTGGCAAAAGGTTGCTATTTCCGCCTGTGAGCAGAGCGGTCGTAATACCGTACCCGTTATTCACCCACCGCTCTCCGCCAATGAGTGGGCACAGTCTGTCACGGCAGATGTGAAACTGGTGCTACACCCGCACAACCAAAAGCCATTAAAAGCTGAAACAAACCCCGGTACCGTCGCAGTCTTAATTGGTCCTGAAGGCGGTTTCACCGATCTCGAGGTCAATCAATATCAAGACTCAGGCTTTGATGGACTGTTACTGGGGCCGCGTATTTTACGCACCGAAACTGCTGCACTGACCGCCCTCAGTGTTTTGCAGTTTGTCTGGGGCGACTTCTAGTCGCTCGTCAGGCGTATTCCTTTCCAGTCCCAGAATGACGACAACAGATACACGCCAATAAAGAGCGTTGCCCACCACTCGATAATGCGTTTCCCGTGACTCATTTCGATACCCACAGTCACACCGGCAAAAGCGATAAACATAAACCAGAGTATGGCCATAACGGCGGTTTTGATACCAAAGCTTGGAACATTCAAACCCTGTTTTCTGGCCTTAAACGTCAGTACGTATGCCGTAGTTAAGGCGATCAACATCCCCTGAAAAAACAAGTTAGCCCCGCGAACATGCACATCCCAACGGGTATCGGACTTTTCTGGCAGCAGCACTGCGGTTCCGGCCAGCAGCCCAAGAGCAGCCAATACACCAAAGAATTGCATAACGTTTAGTGCGACGCGGCCTGCGTATGGGCTCAGCCACACTTTGTGGACTTGCCACCAAATTACAAAGAACGCACAAGCCGCGATCATTCCGCCACGGAAAATAAAGCCTGCATCGCCTTTCATGCCCGTATGAGTGATATCGGTACAGCCGTCGAAAAAAGGATTACACAGCTCCGCCGTTCCGGCTGATGTGCCAACATAATATGTGACTGCTATCGTCCCCATGGACAATACGAACGAAGCGATAGCGATAAACTGACCGAATGACACACAACCTCCCGAGCTGGCTAATTTTTAAGCCAAATAAAATGTGGCAATATCATAACAATCAATACATCAAGGTAGAACGACATCCTTACTCCTTAACTCGGCAGGTTTAACCGCGAGTGTCTGTTGTCATCGCTTGAGTTTGCCTACAGAGACGTATTTACAGCGTGCCCTCATTGTCGATATTACCCACCTACGCTCAAACCTTCGTCAGCACTCGCGGCCAGCTGGGCTATCGTCGAGGCTATCGATAAACGGTACACTTCATAGCGACACATTAACGACATACGAAACCGACCGAGATGGCAAAAAAGAAAACCGCTTACGTCTGCAGTGATTGTGGGGCTGACCACAATAAATGGCAGGGACAGTGCACTGGCTGTGGTCAGTGGAATACCTTGCAAGAGTTTGTTGTGGGTAATCCTAAGACGGCCTCTCGCGATGCGCGTTTTTCTGGTTACGCGGGCGACAGCCAAGGCGGTGCGCAGTTAGTTAAACTCGCCGACGTCGATCTGGCCGAACTGCCTCGTTTCACCTCCGGCATGCAGGAATTCGACCGGGTGTTAGGCGGTGGACTGGTTCCTGGCTCGGCCATTTTGATTGGCGGCCATCCGGGCGCAGGTAAATCGACACTGCTGCTGCAAACACTCTGCTATCTGGCGCAGTCCATGCCCGCGGTGTACGTGACGGGTGAAGAGAGCCTGCAACAGGTGGCACTCAGAGCCAACCGTTTGGGACTGCCAACCGACCAGCTGCAAATGCTGAGCGAGACCAATGTAGAGCGACTGACTCAGGTGCTACAGCAGGCGAAGCCCAAAATTGTCGTGATCGACTCCATTCAGGTAATGCACATGGATGGCATCGAATCGGCCCCGGGCAGTGTCTCGCAAGTACGTGAGAGTGCTGCCTACCTTACCCGCTTTGCCAAACAAACTGGCACCGTATTGTTTTTAGTGGGGCACGTGACCAAAGACGGAACACTGGCCGGGCCCAAAGTGCTCGAGCACATGATTGACTGCTCCATCATGTTGGAAGGCTCCGGTGATAGTCGGTATCGCGTGCTTCGCGGCATCAAAAACCGCTTTGGCGCCATTAATGAACTGGGCGTCTTTGCCATGATTGATCGTGGCTTAAAGGAAGTGAAAAATCCAAGTTCAATCTTTTTAAGTCGCAGTGACGAGGCCGCACCGGGCAGCGTCGTGATGGTGATCTGGGAAGGCACTCGCCCACTTCTGGTTGAAATTCAGGCCTTGGTAGACGATAGTCATTTCGGCCACCCAAAACGCGTTGCAGTGGGCTTGGACCAGAATCGACTGAACCTTCTACTTGCTGCGCTACATCGACACGGAGGCATTCACCTCGGTGATCAGGATGTGTATATCAATGTCGTAGGCGGCGTTAAGGTAAATGAAACAGGCGCCGACCTAGCACTGTTACTTGCGGCGCTATCGAGCTTTCGCAACCAACCACTGGAGCAGGGTCTGATTGTCTTTGGCGAAGTCGGTCTGTCTGGTGAGATTCGTCCAGTCCCTTCGGGGCAGGAGCGTATAAAAGAAGCGGCAAAACACGGCTTCACACGTGCAATCGTGCCGAAGGCCAATGTACCGAAACAGCCGGTCGCAGGGATGGAAGTCATTGGCGTCGATAAACTTCAGGAAGCCATCGAACGCCTGTGAGATAGCAGCGTGTCAGGGTGCTTTTGAGCTCGGGCTACTATCTTTAGGGGTTCTTGCTTTAAGAGCTCTTACTTTCAGGGCCTTCATCCTTCAGGCCTCGGCGTTCAGATGCGCGCTCGGCTTGTTCAGCATTGCGTGTACCGTCAACCATAGGGCGACTGCGATGAATCGCCGCTTTACCCATCATGTAAGCCGATACTGGAGCAGTCAGAAACAGGAAGATACTGATCACTAACTCGTGAATATGCAGACTCCCTTCCTGGACACTGAACCACACCAAGGAGGCGAGCAAAGTTGATCCCATTCCCAACGTCGAGGCTTTAGTCGGTGCATGCAACCGGGTAAAAAAGTCCGGCAGTTTTGCCAGTCCCCATGAACCGATCAGCATAAAAAACGCACCGAACAGCAAGAGTCCAGCGACCAGGTGGTCGGTGTAAGCGAGTAAATTATTCAATGATGTCACCCCGCAGCAGATACTTAGCAACGGCAGAAGTACTGACGAACCCGAGCATCGCAATCAACAGCGCACCTTCGAAGTACATTGCCGAGCCGTGGTACAGCCCAAGGAGAATAATCAGAGCGATACTGTTGATGTACAGGGTGTCCAGAGCCAATATTCGATCTGTGATGTCGGGCCCTTTCAATAAACGCCACAAACACAGCAACATCGCCAGTCCGACCATACCGGATGAGATAAGAATCACGGTATTCAGCATCCGAATATCTCCTTCAGTGGTTGCTCGTAGCGGCGGCGAATAAAGGCAATTAACTCGTCTTCGTCCGTAAGGTGCAGTACATGGATATATAAGCACGAACGATCTTCCGAAAACTCAACACTCACCGTACCCGGTGTCAAAGAAATAGAGCTAGCCAGAATCGTGACAGGGAAAGGTTCTGACATGGAGAGTGGATACACCAACCAACCCGGTTTAAGAAAGCGATTCGGCAGCAGGATACGGCGCGCGACATCCAGATTCGCAACGACAATATCCCAAACAAGGCGAAGACCATACACCACCAGCGAAAACGGCTTCTGGATTGGCGCGTGTCCGCGAACATAGGGGTAAGTCATAATGGGGATCAGCAACCCCAGAATAGTACCGAGAAGCAGCTGACCGTACGATACGCCGTTCAGTAACAGCCACACCACCAGCAACATCAACGAATGCCAGGGCATCGGGAGTAAGCGTCCCATTACGGTTGCCCTCCATTCAGAAACTGAAGTGTCACACCAGTATGCAGCTCTTCTGCTGCCTGAACCGACCACTCAGTGAGAGGGCCCGCCAGTACCACCAGCAATACGGTAGTCGCAACGAGTACTCCGGCAGAGATACGATGGGTTGCCAGCACTTTTTCCTTTGCCTCAGGCACAACCGAGCCTTGAGTGCGCCAGAATAAGGTCGTACCAGCGCGAGACAGAGAAATAAGCGCGACGAGTCCCGACAGCAATATCAGCGGCCATACCCACATGGCATCCCCACTCGCCACCGCAGCCTGAAGGATAAACACTTTGCCGAGGAATCCTGAAAAAGGTGGTAAGCCAATCATGGCCATGGCTGCTACCGCAAACAGTACGCCGGTAAACACAGGGTAAACCAGAGGGCGGGACCGTACGAAGCGATCCTCTGCCTGCCCGCGCTGCATCAACAGCAGGCCCGCAATCAGGAAGAAGGCTCCACTCATCAGTGTACTGTGCAACGTGTAGTACATTCCCGCAGCGACCGACTCAGTCGTCCCCATCGCCACGGTCATCAACAGAGTACCAACTGAGATAATAATCAGATTAGCAATTAACCAACGTAGGGTCTGACTGGCCAGGGCACCGATAGACCCAGCTACCACCGTCAGACCTGATAACCAAGCTAATGGCTCAACGCCAAGATCTGATAATTCACCACTCTCATGGCCGTACACGACGGTATGAATCCGCCATAGGCTGTACACACCAACCTTTGTCATCACCGCAAACAAGGCCGCAACGGAAATCGACGTTGTGCTGTAGGTACGCGGTAACCAGAAGTGCAGAGGTAAAAGCGCGGCCTTAACACCGAACACCACCATCAATAGCAAGCCACCCGACTGCGCAAGGGGAATGCTCTCTTCAGCGAGCTGAGGAGCGAGCAGCGCCATATGAGGAATACTGAGCGTACCGAACGCCCGATAGAGCAACGCCAGCGCAATAAGGAAGAAGGCTGAACCGATCAGGTTATAGAGCACATAATGCTGCGCCGCACGGGTCCGCTCACGCCCACCGCCATGTATCAACAAGGAGTAAGAGGCAATCAGCAGGATTTCAAAGAATACAAAGAGGTTAAACGCATCAGCGGTAAGAAACGCCCCGTTCAATCCCATCAACTGGAACAAAAACAGTGGGTGAAAGAATCGTCCTGTTTTATCGTCGCTGCCACACGCATAAAGATGAGTACACAACGCCAGCACGGATGTGACCACCAGCATAAAGGCGGCAAGAGGATCGGCCAGTAAATAGATCCCGAACGGCGCCTCCCAGTCCCCTAACGCATAGGCCAGAGGCGCACCGGTCAGAGTCTTAAACAGTATCAGGCATGAAATACCAACGAGCATGACGAATGCCAGTTGAGTAACCACGCGCTGCCACATTAACCGCTTGTTAAACCACGGAAACAGAATCAGGACTGCAGCAAAGAAAGGCAGTAAAACAGGAAGTGCAGGTAAGTGCATCACCGCGAGCTGCCTCCTGTGGATTTAACCGAGCTCTGCCTGACCTTTCCTTGAGACTCTTTATTGGCTAGCGAGTCGCCCGGTAACGCCCGACCATCAACCTGATCGTTACCAAGATCCGCCCGTGCACGGATCGCCAGAATCAATGCAAAAGCTGTCATCGCAAAACCAATCACAATCGCGGTAAGCACCAGAGCTTGAGGAAGCGGATCTGTGTACTCAACATCGTCTGCAAGAATGGCAGGTTCATGTAATGCCAACCCACCGCTCGCGAACAAGAAGAGATTCACAGCGTATGACATCAGAGTGAGCCCGATGACCACCGCGAACGTGTGACCACGCAGCATAAGAAAAACAGAACAGCTAACCATCACGCCGACGGTGACTGCGTAAATCAATTCCATCAGGATTTCCTCCCTGGAGGGGTCGGACGGTCGGTCGTCGTCAACTTGCCCAGGTTCGCGAGAATAGAGAGTGTTGCGCCAATCACAGTCAGATACACGCCCAGATCGAAGGCCATCGCGCTGGCAAGCTCGAACTTGCCGACCAGAGGCCAATAGAAATAATCAAACCAGGATGTCAGGAAAGGACGCTCAAACAACCAACTTCCAGCACCGGATAAGAAAGCAATCGCAAGACCTGAAACAATAAACCACTGGAACTTAAGATCGCCTCGATCACGCATCCAGACAACACCATTCGCAACGTACTGCTGAATCAATGCAATCGCGGTGACAAGACCCGCAATAAAGCCGCCACCGGGTAAGTTGTGCCCACGAATGAAGATGTAAGCCGATACCAACAAGGCAAGCGGCAACAGACTTTGCGAAATCTGCATCAGCATCATCGGGTGACTGTCTTTCGACCAAGGACGACCGTCCATATCAGCAGCAGGGACAAACAAGCGAACCCCCGCCAACAGCTTATAGATACCGATCGCAGCGATAGCCAATACAGTGATCTCACCAAAGGTATCGAATCCCCGGAAGTCGACCAGAATCACGTTGACGACATTGGTGCCGCCCCCGCCCGTCTTGGCGTTGGCAGTAAAGAAACTACTGATACTCTCGAACGGACGAGTCAACATAGCGTACGTCAGTGTACCGACTACCGCCCCTGCCAATGTCGCAACACCCAGATCACGAACGATGCGCCCAGGAGAGAGATGGCTTAGCGTGACTTTCTGAGGGAGGAAGTACAGCGCAAGTAGGAACAGGATAATTGTCGCGACTTCTACGGACAGCTGCGTCAGTGCCAGATCCGGCGCCGAGAACCAGGCAAACGCTACAGATACGACCAGCCCCACTACGGATATCGTCACCAGCGCCAGCAGGCGATGATGACTCAGCATCGCCGTTGCGATCGATGCCAGAATCATCAGCAGCGCACCACCCAGAACAACCAGATCAATCTCAGTAACTTCCAGACTGCCTCGAGCACTTGGGATATTCACCATCGGCAGACCCATAGCTACGATCGCCAATATCATCAGCCAGAGTGCGTAACGCTGGAAGCTGCCGTTGTCCAACCACAACTGCACGGCGCGAGCGCGCTCTACCAGATTCTGGATCATCTGCTCGAAAGCCAGTTTAGGATCGATCTCCGTAAAACGAGCTTGGAAATTAAACATATGGCGGCGTTGACGATAAAGCGCCACGCCCCCCAGAACGGCAAGGAAGCTCATCAACAGCGGCAGATTGAATCCGTGCCAGATTGAAATACTGAAGTCAGGAACTCCTGCAGGCATGAGGGAGGCACCGACCGCGACCAACAAATCTCCGACGATCAGGTCCGGCAGAATACCTACGAGCAGACACAGTATCACCAGAACCTCGACGGGTACTCTCATATAACGCGGTGGCTCATGCGGAGTCTTTTCAAGGCCAATGGGCTCTCCGTTGAAGAAGACGTCGTGCACAAAGCGCAGCGAGTACGCCACAGCGAGTGCGCCACCCACGGTGACCAACAGGGGGATCAACCAGGACAGCGAACCAAATGTGTCCTGATGCAATGACTCGGCAAACAGCATCTCTTTCGATAAGAAGCCGTTAAGAAGTGGTACACCCGCCATCGACGATGCCGCGACCATCGCCAGCGTTGCGGTGTACGGCATATACCTGAAGAGTCCGTTAAGCTTACGCATATCCCGAGAGCCCGACTCGTGGTCAATGATGCCCGCAGCCATAAATAGGGACGCCTTGAATACCGCATGGTTGATCACATGGAACATGGCTGCAATCGACGCAAGTTCGGTATCCAGGCCGAGTAAGAGTGTAATCAGACCCAGGTGACTGATCGTGGAATAAGCCAGCAAGCCTTTCAGGTCGTGCTTAAACAAGGCGGTGTAGGCACCCACCAGCAGAGTCGTCAGACCGACAAGACTTACCAAGGCAAACCAGAGCTGGGTATCAGACAGAACCGGATAAAAACGCGCCATCAGGAAGATACCGGCCTTCACCATGGTCGCAGAATGCAGGTATGACGACACCGGTGTCGGGGCAGCCATTGCCTGAGGCAGCCACGAGTGGAACGGGAACTGCGCTGACTTCGTAAATGCACCCGCAAGTACCAGCACCACAATAACAGGGTACAAACTGTGCTCGGCAATTAAGCGACCGCTACTCAGGACCATGCGCAGGTCATAGCTTCCTACGATCTCGCCTATCAATATCAGGCCAGCCAGTAACGCGAGCCCGCCCGCGCCGGTAATGGTCATCGCCATACGCGCCCCTTTTCGAGCATCCGAGCGATGAGACCAGTAACTGATCAACAAGAAAGAGCTGACACTGGTGAGCTCCCAGAAGAACCAGAGCTGAATCAGGTTCGCAGACAACACGACGCCCAACATGGCAGTCATGAAAAGCAGAAGGCTGGCAAAGAAGCGCCCGGCATTATCGGCTTCAGATAAGTAATAGCGGGCGTAAAGAATGACCAGCAGGCCTATCCCCAGAATCAGGAGAGTAAACATGAAGGACAAGCCGTCGAGCATAAAACTGATTTGCAACGACAGCAGAGGTACCCAATCAAAAGTAACAACGGGGTAGTTTCCCGACATGACCTGAGGCCAGAGCGACAAGGTAATGCCCAGCGCAACTGCTGGAAGAATAGCAGTGCCAAGGGCCATCATAGATCTGGGGTAACGTCCCAGTAGCAAGGCAATCAGGCATCCCAGCAGGGGCAGAAGAGGCACCCAGATGAGGTTCATATCAAGAGAGTCTCCACTCACAATAATGACGTAGTGTAGCAGTTTCAGGGAGTTAGGGAACAATTGTCATGTGTGGCCTTAGCGGCCACGACATCACCGGTGATACTGCGGGCTCAACTCTGTTACAGCTTCGACAAAGGCCCTTGCGTGCTCAGGATCAACAAACTGGTGGATACCATGGCCAAGGTTGAATACGTGCCCTGATCCTGGACCATAGCTGTCCAGAATACGTTTCACTTCATTGCGAATTGTCTCTGGAGAGGCATAAAGTACAGATGGATCCATATTGCCCTGCAAGGCGACACGATCCCCGACTCTGGCACGTGCACTACCGATGTCCGTCGTCCAGTCGAGTCCCAGAGCATCAGCGCCTGTATCGGCCATCAACTCCAGCCATTGACCACCACCTTTCGTAAACAGAATGACCGGTATCTTCTGACCATCATGCTCACGAATCAGGCCATCGACAATCTGCTTCATGTATTTGAGGGAAAACTCACGATACGAAACGTCACTCAGGCTGCCACCCCATGTATCGAAGATCTGCACGGCTTGGGCGCCTGCCTTGATCTGGGCATTCAGGTAATCAATCACAGACAACGCGAGCTTGTTCAGTAGCTCATGCATGACTTCAGGTGTGTCATACATCATGGCTTTAACATGACGAAAGTCCTTGGATGAACCGCCCTCAACCATGTATGTCGCAAGCGTCCACGGGCTGCCTGAAAATCCAATCAGAGGCACACGACCATTCAACTCCCGGCGGATGGTAGACACTGCCTTAAGTACGTAATCCAGGTCTGCCTCTGTATTAGCAACAGGCAGGTCTGCAACGTCCTTCTCACTGCGCAACACCTTCTTAAAGCGCGGGCCTTCGCCTGTTTCAAAGTACAACCCCAAGCCCATGGCGTCTGGTATCGTCAAAATATCAGAGAACAGAATAGCTGCATCAAGAGGGAATCGTTCAAGAGGCTGAATCGTCACTTCACACGCCAGCTCAGCATTTTTGCATAACGACATGAAATCGCCGGCCTGAGCACGGGTCGCCTTGTATTCAGGAAGATAACGTCCAGCCTGTCGCATCATCCAGACAGGAGTGCGGTCAACCGGCTCTCGCAACAGCGCACGGAGAAAACGATCATTCTTTAATTCAGACATGGACATCTCGAAGGCCTTTATTTTTCGGAACATAATAACAAAAAAACCCGGCGCGAGGCCGGGTTTCGGTTCTACAAATGTAGTTCACAAAAAGTCGATCAAAGTCGAGGAAGAATACCACCCACCGGTAAATTCAACATCGAACTCCAATGCTACGATCGGGTCTGTACCTTGAGTAACTGTAATCTCGTAGACGTCTGCCCCAAATCCGACAATTTCCACAGGAAACTCTGCAATATCCAGGGGACCCTGTTTGGCTCCCTGCACAATCGAGGCATCGCCAGCCTGAGTCGTATTGAACATCACATCAGACGGTAAAGTACCAAAATCCGGGTCTTGTACTACGGCATAAACAACAGCTGGACTAGCTAGCTTTTGACCAGTGAAAATCTGAAAATCCTCACCAAGGTCACGCGCATCGCCATCCGCATTTTGATCCCCATTACCAGATCGATAATAGAAGCTAACTACTGGGTTCTCTCTCAGCCAAATAGTAGACGTAAGGGTGCCAGCATCATTGGTTGCGGAGATTTCAAGTGGTCCGCGATCTCCATCACCACGCGTCGCTGACACACCGAACACGGCTCCCCGATTAACCTGAATACCTGCTGCGCTGGCATCATGATTAATAAAGCCAGTACTGTTCGGGACGTCACCGCCACCGGCGACATCATAACCGTCTGCACTCGCCGACACGCTTGAACCCAGGTGGGGGATATTTCCGTTACCGTCCTGAGCAACAACATAGAAATACCTTGAATAACTGGAACCAGATACCTCTTCAATGCTTCCATCCTTATTGCTGACAAAGTAGCGTACCGAGTTAATCAGGCTGGCACCCTCTGACTGAACAATACGCAAAGAATCTCCGATGTAAGAAAGCCCAGCACAGTGCCCCTCAGCCTTTGCAGCTTCGCTACACAACGCACCTCGATAAACAGTCGGAGCCGAGTCCCGATCACCATTAGCATCAAAGTCGGCGAAAAACTCCACAGCGAAACTTCCATCCATATCGAGTGCAGAGTCCCAGTCGTCATCACGGAAAGGCTCCGCATAACTCACAAACCGCTCTCCGAGGTCATAAACACCATTATTGTTGCTATCAGTAAAACCATGCTCACCAATGGTATAAGCCATTATCGTGGTCATACCTCTGATGGTAGACGAGTCAAAAGGATCCAGCTCGTTAACACGCTGCAAACCTGCGTCTGAGTCACCAGGACGAGTGCCACTACTGAACCAGGTTACAGAACAACGGCCACCTAAAGTTTCACATGTTGATTCAATTACGCCGCTCTCAGCATTAAAATTGATAACCGTACCGTCAGGTACCGGATTCTGAAATTGATCCGCTGCAATTGCCGTAATGGTAATTTCTTCACCTGAGTAATCGTAACCGCCTGGATTAAGAATATCGGCAACAATCTCAAAGCTGTCCTGATCTACGATGCCCGTTGTGACTGAAATACCTGACGACGTGGTAGAAATAATACTATTTCCGTCAGTAGCAAGTGTTGAAGCTATCACCGAGGTGGTTGCATGAGATGTTCCCGCGTTAACAATCGCCTGCACCTCGCCATTATCGTTGGTGAAGACTGCCTCTTGAGACAATTCAATCCCCCCTGTCGACACAGTCAACTCGAAGGCTACTTCTCGATTCGCAATAGGGTTACCGTCTTTATCCAGTACCTGAAACACCAGTACAGATTGTTTCGGTATAACGGCATTGCCAATGGTTTTAATAGACATCGCAGGAGTCTCTGTTCCCACGTACAAGATTGTCCCAACTTCCTGAGGCGCAATGGATACTGTCCCTTTCGCTACGGATTGAACCTCACCTGAGTCAGCAACACCGTCTTCCGAATCGTAAATAGTGAAGGTAATTTCATCCTCACCCTCACAACCGCTGGCAGTATAATTTACCGTTACTCTACCGCTTGATACGAACTTTTCATTTTCACTGAAGACCGCTCTGCCTTCAGAAGCACAAGCTGATGAGAATACAACGCTGTATTCTTGAGTCGTCACCAGCTGATTATCGTTATCCGCATCGACAATGTTTGCCGAAATAAGCGTTGAGCCTCCGGCAGAAAGAGCAGACGAGGTAATCTCCAAAGCGCCGTCTTGGTAACTTTCTCCTGAGCCTGTTCCTACTTCGGCATTACCAACTACAACAGTGCTATCGACGCTTGCTCCTGTATCTCCGGTGGACTCACCAGTATCCGAAGTACTCCCCCCAACAGGATCTCCCCCACCGCCACACGCGGTAAGCAACGAAGCAAAAAATAAAGTCGTTAGATAAGCGGGCAAACGCATGGGGTGACCCCTCCCTGTGTAAAATTTTCGGAACCCGAAAGCCGGCGTATTATTCTTAGCCGCCCAAGAATACCCTGCTTGCCGTTTTAGCTCTACCGCAAAAAAAGAAAACGCGACCGAAGTCGCGTTTTCTGGCGCAGTCGGTCACGTCCGACGGCTATGTCATACAGATACAGAATCAGACGTCCAGATAATCCAGGATACCTTCTGCGGCCTGACGACCTTCATAGATTGCAGTAACCACCAGGTCAGAACCACGAACCATATCGCCACCGGCGAATACTTTCGGGTTAGACGTCTGGTGTTTGAACTCTTGCTCTTCCGGTGCAACCACACCGTCCCAGCTGTTCAGTTCGATACCGAAATCTTTAAACCATGGTGCAGGGCTTGGACGGAAACCAAAGGCTACCAGTACTGCATCCGCTGGCAGGATCTCTTCAGAACCTTCAACCACTTCAGGACGACGACGACCATTTTCATCCGGCTCACCCATCTTAGTCGTCACCACCTTCACGCCTTCAACCTTGTCTTCACCAACGATGGCAACAGGCTGACGGTTGAACAGGAAGTTCACGCCTTCTTCACGCGCATTAACTACTTCGCGCTTAGAACCCGGCATGTTTTCTTCGTCACGACGGTACGCACAGGTCACCGTGTCTGCACCCTGACGGATAGAAGTACGGTTACAGTCCATGGCGGTGTCACCACCGCCCAGAACAACCACTTTCTTACCCTTCATGCTGACGAAGTCTGCGGCGTCTTTTTCGAAGCCGAGGTTACGGTTCACGTTAGAGATCAGGAAATCCAGTGCGTCATGAACGCCCGGCAGATCTTCACCCGGGAAACCACCCTTCATGTAGTTGTAGGTGCCCATGCCCAGGAACACAGCATCGAACTCGTCGATGATGCTCTGGAATCCAACATCTTTACCGACTTCGGTGTTCAGACGGAATTCAACACCCATGCCTTCGAATACTTCACGACGGTTAGACATCACGCTCTTCTCGAGCTTGAACTCAGGAATACCGAACGTCAGCAGACCACCGATTTCCGGATACTTGTCGAAGACAACCGGAGTCACACCGTTACGTGCCAGAATGTCTGCAGCACCAAGGCCCGCCGGACCCGCACCGATAATCGCAACGCGTTTGCCAGTCGGGGTGACATCGGACAAGTCAGGACGCCAGCCCATGGCGAATGCAGTATCGGTAATGTATTTTTCAACGTTACCGATGGTGACTGCACCAAAACCATCATTCAGCGTACAGGAGCCTTCACACAGGCGGTCCTGAGGGCATACCCGGCCACACACTTCTGGCAAAGTGTTGGTCTGATGACTCAGTTCAACCGCTTCCATGATATTTCCTTCACTGGCCAGTTTCAGCCAGTTCGGGATGTAGTTGTGCACGGGACACTTCCATTCGCAGTACGGGTTTCCGCATGCCAGGCAACGATGCGCCTGGTCGGTTACCTCTTCCTGCTGGAAGGGCTCATAAATTTCAACGAACTGCGCCTTACGGACGTCGATCGCCTTTTTGGAGGGGTCTTGGCGACCCACATCCACAAATTGAAAATTGTTGTTCAGACGTTGTGTCATAGCGAACCTCTCTCTCTCGTCCTGGACCAATTACTCAGGACGAGCACGGGTGCTGTTCAGCAGTTGTTGTAAGTCAGCCGCTTTTGGCTTAACCAACCAGAACTTACCGATAAAGCTATCGAATTCGGTCAGTATCTGCTGGCCCCAAGCGCTACCAGTCTCTTCGACGAATTCACGGATAACGCTACGCAGATGATTGCGATGGCCTTCCATTTCTTCGTTGCTGATACGGTGAATATCGACCAGTTCGTGGTTGTACTTATCAACAAATGTATTGTCGCGGTCGAGTACATAAGCGAAGCCGCCAGTCATACCCGCGCCGAAGTTGTAGCCAGTTTCACCCAGCACACAAATCAGACCGCCAGTCATATACTCACAGCAGTGATCGCCCGCACCTTCCACAACCGCGTGAGCACCGGAGTTACGAACACCGAAGCGCTCACCGGCACAGCCAGCCGCAAGCAACTTACCGCCAGTTGCACCGTACAGACAGGTGTTACCAACGATGGACGTTTCATTAGTCTTGAACGTCGAACCTTGTGGTGGACGGATCACCAGCTTACCGCCAGTCATACCTTTGCCCACGTAGTCATTCGCATCACCTTCCAGAACCATTTCGAGACCGCCGGCATTCCAGACACCGAACGACTGACCAGCAATACCAGTCAGGTTCAGGCGGATCGGAGCGTCAGCCATGCCTTGGTTACCGTGGCGCTTAGCGATTTCACCAGAAAGGCGAGCACCGACAGAACGGTCACAGTTAGTAATATGGAAGCTAAACTCACCGCCCGCTTTGTTCTCAATCGCAGACAGTGTTTCTTCAACCATACGCTCAGCCAACAGACCCTCGTCGTAAGGTTTGTTACGCTCGACCTGCACAGTGTGAGGCTTGTCTTCTGGAATCAGGTCACTGCCTAACATTGGCGACAAGTCCAGGTGACGCTGCTTCTCAGTATTACCGTCCAGCAGTGCCAGTAGATCAGTACGACCTACCAGTTCCTGCATGCTACGGACACCGATCTGCGCCATCCAATTACGAACTTCCTCGGCGACGAAGCGGAAGTAATTGATCACCATATCTTTAGTACCGATATAGTGCTTATCACGCAGCTCATCATTCTGAGTCGCAACACCAGTTGCACAGTTGTTCAGGTGACAGATACGCAGATACTTACAGCCGACTGCGACCATTGGCAGCGTACCGAAACCGAAGGACTCAGCACCGAGAATCGCAGCCTTAACCACATCCAGACCGGACTTGAGACCACCGTCAGTCTGAACCCGGACATTACCGCGCAGATCATTCGCACGCAGAGTTTGGTGTGCTTCTGACAGACCTAACTCCCATGGAGAGCCCGCGTAGCGGATAGATGTCAGAGGAGAAGCCGCAGTACCACCGTCATAACCAGAAATGGTGATCAGGTCAGCGTAGGCTTTCGCCACACCTGCAGCGATCGTACCGACACCTGGTTCAGACACCAGCTTGACCGACACAAGAGCAGAAGGATTAACCTGCTTAAGGTCGTAAATCAGCTGCGCCAGATCTTCGATCGAGTAAATATCGTGGTGCGGTGGTGGAGAAATCAGAGTCACACCCGGTACTGAATAACGCAGGGTTGCGATCAACTGGTTAACTTTACCACCCGGCAGCTGGCCACCTTCGCCCGGCTTCGCACCCTGAGCTACCTTAATCTGCAGCACTTCCGCGCTGGACAGGTAGTGCGGAGTCACGCCGAAACGACCGGAAGCAATCTGCTTAATTTTAGAGTTACGCGTTGTGCCGTAACGCAATGGGTCTTCACCGCCTTCACCGGAGTTAGAGCGACCACCCAGTTCATTCATCGCCATTGCCAGTGCTTCATGCGCTTCTGGTGACAGAGCACCCAGAGACATAGCAGCAGTATCGAAGCGTGGGAAGATCTTCTCTGCTGGTTCAACCTCGGAAATATCGATCGGTTGAATATCTTTACGGAAACTCAGCAGATCCCGAACCGTTGCAGTTGGACGATTATTTACCAGGTCGGCAAACCGATCGTATGCCGCTTGGCTGTTCGTCTGCACTGCTTCCTGAATGTTTTTAACAACATCCGGGTTATAGGCGTGATACTCACCACCATGGACGTATTTGAGCAAGCCGCCCTGTTCGATCTGTTTACGCGGCTTCCACGCAACCTTGCCGATCAGAGCCAGGTCTTCTTCGAAATCAGAGAAACCTGCGCCTTCAATTCGACTGGTCACACCACAGAAACACAGATCCACAACATCAGTGCTCAGACCAATCGCTTCAAACAACTGCGAGCCACGGTAAGACGTGATGGTGGAAATGCCCATTTTAGACATAACCTTCAGCAGGCCTTTCCGGATCGCTTTGCGATAGTTGGCGTGGGATTTCAGCGGATCACCCAGTACCTCTCCACTACGATGCAGATCAGTAAGGATGTCGTAAGCCAGCCACGGGTAAACAGCCGTTGCACCGAAACCCAGCAGCACAGCAAACTGGTGCGCGTCGCGAGCAGAGCCTGTTTCGACAACGATATTCGCACTGGTACGCAGACCTTTGCGGCTCAAAGAGTGGTGCACTGCACCGGTCGCCATCAACGCTGGAATAACCGCCTGACCTTTCTCAACCTGACGGTCGCTCAGGATCAGAATTACGTTACCGTCGCGGATTGCCTCTTCAGCACGCTGCGTCAGGGACACAATCGCATCCTTCAGCGAGCCCGTCTCGTCGTACGCCAGCGGCAATGTAATATGGCGGAACTCATCACGCCCTGTCGCTTTCAAGCCTTCGAACTTGAGCGGAGACAGGACTGGAGAAGTCAGGATAACGCGATTCGCGTGATCCGGCGTTTCTTCGAAAACGTTTTTCTCAGCGCCGATACAG
This sequence comes from Thalassolituus sp., assembly GCA_006212115.1. Lineage (GTDB taxonomy): Bacteria > Pseudomonadota > Gammaproteobacteria > Pseudomonadales > Oceanobacteraceae > Thalassolituus. Next base: position 32,387 of record PDUK01000021.1, read on the forward strand.
GTTTCCAGAGACATCACGATGGACTCACGCAGTGGGTCGATCGGTGGGTTGGTAACCTGAGCAAACATCTGACGGAAGTAGTCGGCAACGTGGCGAACACGCTGAGACAGAACCGCCATCGGAGTATCATCACCCATTGAGCCAGTCGCTTCCTGACCGTCTTCGGCCATTGGACGCAGCACCTGATCACGCTCTTCACGAGTAATGAGGTGCAGTTTCTGGTGGGTATTGAGAGCATCACCGGACAATGCTTCCTGACCGTCTACTTTCTCAAGGTGAAGACGGCTTTCGATACGCAGTGCATTGTCACGCAACCATTGTTTATATGGCTGCGACGTTTTCATCATAGTATCGATGTCATCGGTACGAAGAAGCTTACCTTCCTTCGTATCGATCGCCAGGATATCACCCGGGCCTACACGGCCTTTCGCCACAACATCTTCAGGCTTATAGTTGTATACACCAACTTCGGATGCCACGGTGATGAAGTTGTTCTTCGTGATCACCCAGCGAGAAGGACGCAGACCATTGCGGTCAAGGCCACAAACAGCATAGCGACCGTCTGTTGTTACCAGGCCGGCAGGACCATCCCAAGGTTCCATGTGCATGGAGTTGTATTCGTAGAACGCACGCAAGTCAGCGTCCATCGTCTCAACGTTCTGCCACGCAGGCGGAATCATCATACGAATCGCACGGAAAATATTCATTCCACCCATCGACAACAGCTCAAGCATGTTGTCCATAGACGATGAGTCAGAACCAGTGGTGTTCACTACCGGCGAGATGTCTTCCAGGTTCGGCAGCAGTGGGCTGGCGAATTTACTCGCACGGGCATTCGCCCAGTTACGGTTACCACGAATGGTGTTAATTTCACCGTTGTGCGCGAGCATGCGGAATGGCTGAGCCAGAGGCCAGCGAGGCATGGTGTTCGTTGAGAACCGCTGATGGAATACGCAGATCGCTGTTTCCAGGCGCTCATCACCCAGGTCCAGATAGAAGTTCGGCAGGTCAACCGGCATCATCAGGCCTTTGTAAGACAGGACCTGATCAGACAAGCTGGCGATATAGAAATCCGGGTACTGTTCCAACGCTTTTTCAGCGAATCGACGTGCGTAGAACAGCTTAACTGCTAGCGCCTGATCATCGATTGACTCGTCAGCCGAAACAAAAATCTGCTCAAAACGTGGCAGACAATCGATCGCCATAGGGCCAAGACAGTCATTGCTGGTTGGAACTGTCCGCCACCCAAGGACTGTCAGCCCCTGGCCGCGAATGGCCGCCTCGACCGCTTCTTTCTGTTTCTGGAAAACAGCATCGTCCAGATCCATAAACAGCATGCCAACAGCGTACTGCTCAGGAAGTGCGATACCCTGCTCCTGCGTAACAGCACGCAAGAACGAGTCCGGTTTCTGAATCAACAGACCGCAACCGTCACCTGTTTTTCCATCCGCAGCGATACCGCCACGGTGTGTCATGCAAGTCAGGGACTCGATGGAGGTCTGCAAAAGCTCATAACTTGGCTTGCCTTCTAAATGGGCGAGCAGACCGAATCCACAATTGTCCCTGAAGTCGCCTGGATTATACATACCGGCTCCTACGAATATCTCTCATCAAAAACTCATCAAAATCAGGGTATTACGAATGACTATTGTTTAAAAAATAGACATCCCCGAAGAAAAAGGACGCTCATTCTACACGTCTGGATCGAACGCCACAAATAGATCGGATAAGGAAACGCGCGCAGCCCCGACACAAATGCCTTGCCGGGTACCTCTTCAGAGCGCTCGTTCGGATCAGAGAAAGGGGTGCTTTAGCGTATCGCAGACTGCGCCGCAGAGACCGGTCTGACCCAAGGTGACTGACTACGTAACCGGGCAGGCATCGCATTTACCGCGGCTGTGGCCTCATTCCGGGTCGCGTACACACCAGATACGACAACAAACCAATCTTTATTCTGATGGGTCGTCTGGTACTGATATAAAGTGCCTGTTACCTGGTTTTTCCAGTCCTGGCGGAATTTAGATGCACCGTCCCCACTGAACGAACCAAGTAATTGCACGATATACCCAGATTCAGCTGCCAACAAGGCACGTTCGTCAGGAGTGTAACTTGGCTTGGTAGGTTGTATCTTCTCGGCAGCCGATGCATCGGTAGTAGCCACTGAGCTCTCCGAATCACGTGTTCCAGATTTAGCCAACACAGCATCGGTACTCTGCGAAGCAATCGCGGGAGCAACCTTTGGACTCGTCTCTGCTTCTGTCTTCTGGAGCTCACTCGTGCTGGCTGTCGTCTGCGACACCGCACCCTCTGCCGCCACCTCCACTGGAGACGCGGCGTCAGCAGTCATTGTAGTACTGGCATTTGTTGGTGGAACAGCAGATGTCTCAGGCACACCCTCAGACTGAGGATCGGGATAGTTAAAGTCCTTCGCAGGTACGACCGCCTCACGCTCGCCAATATTCTCACTTACGACAACGCTATCGTTGTCGACCGCCGAGCCGGCTCCCCACTGGTACAAACCCACCATCGCGATAATGGTCACGATACCCGCGATTGCCAGAATATTTTTCACTGGAAACCCACTAGTCTGGGCAGGAACCACCCGTGCCACTGAACTCAGCATTCGCTGAGCATGATTCAACGCCGGTCCCGGCAAACACCCTGAATCCATCATCAATTCGGACAGCTCTGCCTGACTGAGAGGACAGTTTTCGCCATCACCATACACCTGCGTGACCAGAGTATTAATCTCCGCGTCCGTTAATGGTTCCAGTCTAAGGACATGAATAGGTGCCTGAGCAGGCGAATTGCGGAACTGAGTTTCGTATCCTGGCGTTCCAAACAACACAACGGATAAAGCCTGAGGCGCGAGAAGCGCAAAATGAGCGATATCATTCAGCGTTTCAGCATCCAGCTGATCAGCCTGATCAATTATAAGAAGAAGATTCCCGCCAGATTCACTTCGACTGACCGCTTCATTCTTGATGGCCTCACGTGCCTGAACACTGTCCTCATGAATCGCCGGCATATCCCAGTGAGACGCCAGAGCGGAGAGTATCGAGGGCATACCCAACATGACACTTGCCGTGAGTAGCAATGTTTCGTCGGGCTCTTCACGCTGGGCTGCCAGGCTGTTCGCGATAAACGACTTACCGGCGCCTTCGAGCCCAGTAACAGCGACAAGCAATTCACTGTAGGAAGCCAGGTGCGACAGCAGTTCTACATGCCGGGTCTGAGATTCGAGCAGGCGATTCATTGCAAAGTTCCCCCTCGGCTGCTCGCGCTCTACGCCGGTCAGCCCAGACAAATCATGTTCAAAATCCGTTTCCATACTCAGCGTCTCCTGTATTCCCAATCAGGGCTTTGCGCCACACGCTATCAAAGTCTCATCGAGCAAGTCCCGAGGCACTTCTGAGGTGATGTAAGCTTCACCAATCCCTTTTAACAGGACCAATCTCAGTGCGCCATCCAGCACTTTCTTATCAACCGCCATCCGACTGACATAGTCTTCGCAAGTCATATCAGCAGGCCCTTTCACAGGCAGATGTGCCGCTTGCAACAGACGTAGGAGGGCATGCTCTTCGTCTTTATTCAGATACCCCAGACGACGGCTCAGGTCCGCCGCCATCATCATACCAGCACCGACAGCCTCGCCATGTAGCCAGTTTCCATAACCCTGATGGGCCTCGATGGCATGACCGAATGTATGACCCAGATTCAGAATCGCACGAATGCCGCCCTCACGCTCATCCTGCGCAACAACTTTGGCTTTATTCTCACAAGAGCGGTAAATGGCGTCAGCAAGAGATTCCGCATCTCCAGCCATCAGGCCGGCGACATTATCCTGAAGCCACTCGTAGAACTCCGCATCTGTGATCAGTCCGTATTTGATCACCTCTGCCATACCGGCAGCCATCTCAGCCAAAGGAAGCGTCTCAAGCGTATCGGTGTCAGCAATAACACACTGAGGCTGGTGAAATGCACCGATCATATTCTTACCAAGCGGATGGTTAACACCCGTCTTACCGCCCACCGAAGAGTCTACTTGCGACAGGAGCGTCGTCGGAACCTGAATAAAATTAACACCGCGTTGATACGAGGCCGCAGCAAAACCGGTCATATCACCCACAACACCGCCACCCAACGCGATCAATGTCGTCGTTCTGTTATGGCGTCGTTCCAATAGCTCGTCAAAAATCAGGTTCAGGGTATCAAGGTCTTTGTACTTTTCACCGTCAGGGAGAATGACTGTATCTACTTGGTAGTCAGTCAGAGCGGATTTCACATCATCCAGATAGATTGGTGCAACCGTCTCGTTAGTGACAATCAGGACCTGACGTCCCTTGATATGGGGAGTGTAGAGGTCAGGGTTTCGCAGCAGTCCGTGGCCAATGTAAATAGGATAACTACGATCACCAAGATCGACCGACAAAGTCTGCATCACTCACCTTCTAAACGTTTTTTTAAGTCCTGAATCACCCAGCGAGGATTACGCTGATCTGTTTCAATTATGATATCGGCTACCGAACGGTATAGAGGATCGCGCTCCTCAAAAAGTTTCCGCAATACGGCTTCTGGATTCGCAGTTTGCAGTAGAGGACGGTTTCGGTCACGCGCCGTTCGAGCCAGCTGCTGTTCAACAGAGGTGCACAGATAAATTACGGTTCCCCTGGAAGCAAGATGCTGTCTGTTCTCGGCTCTCAGCACAGCACCACCGCCCGTTGAGAGCACAATACCTTTTTGCTGTGTTAGCTCATCAATGACCGATTCTTCTCGCTCGCGAAAGCCTGCTTCGCCCTCTTTATCAAAGATCCAAGGGATATCGGCACCGCAGCGGTCTTCAATAACTTTATCTGAGTCATAAAACTCAAATTTAAGTTCCTGAGAAAGCAGACGGCCGATGGTGCTTTTTCCCGCACCCATCGGCCCAATAAGAAAGACTGACTGTGTCATGTTTAACGTGCTGAGAGCGTTTCCTTAACCAGTCGGGGAGTGATGAATACCAGCAACTCACTCTTATCTTCCTGTTCGCTGGTGCGGCGGAATAAGGCGCCGATCAGTGGCAGGTCGCCAAAGAATGGTGTCTTGGATACCTGGCGGATTTCCTCAGAGCGGAAGATCCCCCCGAGAACTATGGTTTCACCGTTTTCAACCAACACCTGAGTTTCCACCGCGTTGGTATCAATGGCAGGGCCAGCCGTTGTCAGTTCACCGACAGAATCCTGATTAATCACAAGATCCATAATGATGCGATCGTCAGGGGTAATCTGAGGCGTCACTTCCAAACGAAGTACCGCAGACTTAAAGGCAACATTCGCGGCACCACTGGAGCTTGCCTGCAGATACGGGATCTCTGTTCCAGACTCGATAGATGCAGTCTGACCATCAGCAGTGATAACTCGTGGCTGTGAGACAATCTCAGCACGCCCCTCGGTTTCTATCGCAGAAAGCTCAAGATCGAGGAGGAAATCAGCCGTTTGGTAACCGATAGCAAAAGTCGATGCTGCCGCGTCTTCCACACCAAAATCGACGACATCGGATGCTTCGAGATCAATTGTCTGGGTCGATGAGCCCGTCGTAGCGCGATCAAACAAGATCTGGTTGCCCTCACGAAGGGTTGTTTTCGTACCGCCAAACGTTGTCCAGTTATCCCCATTATTTTGGAAACCTGCGCCGCCCCACTGGACGCCCAATTCTTCACCAACGGTGGTGCTTGCAACAACAATACGCGCCTCAATCAACACCTGACGAACCGGCACGTCCAACATCTGTAAGGCTTCACGAACTTTTTCAAGGTTCTTCGCAGTGTCTTTCATAAGTAGCGTATTGGTACGTCCATCCACAACCGCCGTACCGCGCTCCGACAATAAGCCCTGCTCTGACGTAAGGAGTTCAGCGAGATCTGATGCTTTGGCGTATTTCAACTGCATATATTCAGTAACCAGAGGCGCTAACTCCTCAACCTGACGCACAGCCTCAAGTTCGACCTTTTCACGCGCTGCAATTTCCTCTGCCGGAGCAATAAGAAGTACTGAGCCCATCTGACGCTGGCCCAAACCTTTGGTTTTAAGTACCAGATCCAGTGCCTGATCCCAAGGCACATTCTGCAAACGCAGCGTGATATTACCGCCAACTGAATCCGACGCCACCAAGTTGAGGCCAGTGAAATCGGCGATCAACTGAAGAACCGCACGCACTTCAATATCCTGGAAATTCAAAGAAAGCTTTTCACCCGTGAACGGGAACTGCTTTTCCGCTACTGCTTCTTCGTCTGATGGCGGCTCTGAGACATTGATGGAGAGAAGCTTATCCGTCTGGTATGCGAGATATTCGAACTCCGCTGAGAGTGGTTCAATAACAATCTTAGCGCTACCCGCACTGGAGCTAGCATCAACGAATTTTACTGGTGTTGCAAAATCGGTCACATCAAGGCGGCGACTCAGAGCTTCAGGCAAGCTTGCTCCCTGAATGTCCGCAATAATTTTCGAACCTTCACGACGAATATTTGCCGATGCACTATCGTCGCTCAAGGTGATCTGGACCTGACCTTCGCCTTGATTACCACGACGGAAGTCAACGTTAACCACTTTCACATCGCTTCCCGGCTGGGTCACCTGACCTGTTGCCGTGACTTGCTGATTGCCTGCGAACTCTTCATTCGTGTCCGATTCACCGATACGAACAAACAAGCGATTACCTTGTACGCTCGTAGTGTAGCCAACCAGCTGATTAAGATTAATCACGAGACGAGAACGATCTTTCGCCTCAACGACGGTGGCACTGCGCGCATTACCATTCCCGATATCATGGCGTTTAGTCTTGAGGGCACTATCTACCCCAGGCAAGTCCAGCGCGATCCGAGCTGGCTTTTCAATGGTGTAGCCACTCACCTCTGGCGGGATAGAATCAAACACAAGTTCCAGCTGTGTTACATCACCCGGTGCGGTGGAAAAATTCAGGTCCGTCAGCGTTGCGGACATCGCCTGCGCCGACAGGAACGCAGTTGCACAGACGACAAGGCGTCCAGCGGTGCGAATGTGGTTCATGATTTTCATAATTATTCTCCTGCCAATCCATTCAGCGCTAACGTTCTGGGCCGCTCGAGCCAGCCACCCTGCCCATCAGGTACGATTTCAATAAGATTAATCCGATCGCTTTGTATCGAGACAATGCGGCCATGATTACGGCCCATGTATTCACCTTTCCGAACACGTACAACGCCGCCGTATCCATCTTTCACCAGTGCATACAAATCACCTTGAGGGCGCTGCAGAGTACCGACCATACCTAGCCTGTCGATATCAAATTGCTCCAGATACTCTTTTGCACGATCTGAATCCGGACGAATATCCAGACCATTGGTTTGTAAACGTTCCTCTTCGACTGCCACAGCAGGCAGACTAAATGGAGAACGTAACGCAGAGGCGCTATAACTGAAAGACTCGTAGGGTTTGAATTCCGGTATCGGCTCAACACGCCCACGCGGTTTTGATCCTACATCATCGACGTACTGTTTAAGATCCGCCACATCTCCGGAGGAGCTGCATGCCATCAAAAAGAGTACAGCACTGGACATCAATATAGATTTTAACAACATATTATTGCCCCCTGCCGTCGACGTCGTATTGATAGGTTTTAGCCTGTATCTCCATCGACAGACGGTCCTGCCCCTTCATTTTCACGATATTAAAATCGTGCAGGGTTACAATACGCGGCAAAGAAGCCACACCCGATACGAAAGCCCCCATTTCATGATAACCGCCACTTACTTCGATATTGATCGGCAGTTCTTTATAAAACTCGGTTTTCTTCATATTTGCAGGATCAATCTGTTTAAGATCCAAGCCAGCATTCAATGCTGCAGCACTGATGTCGTCAATTAACCCCGGGACTTCTGTATCCTTAGGCAATTGCTTCAGCAAAGAGCCAAAACTGGCCTCCATCTCGACCATCTGCGACTTATATTCTTCCAAGTTCGCGACCCTGAAAGCTTTCGCTTCGAAGTCTCGTTTCAATTGCTGTTCTTTACGCTCAAGCGAGTCGAGCGCAGAAAGCTGCCCCTGGACCAACCCGATATATGCCAGCACACCGGCAGCCACGACGATAATGGCACAGAAGGCAACTTTACCAACCAAGGGCCACGAGCCCATGTTCTGCCAATCAATATCGTTAATGTCTAACCCTTGAATCTGCTCAAGGAGTGACTCTGGCGACTTATTTGATTCAGCCATTATTGTCCCCCTCTGAGCGCGGATTAATACGAGTCATAACAATCTCGAACTCGTTAACGCCCGCCGATTTCGATTCAACTTTGATCAAAGAAGGGTCCCTAAACCACTCAGACTCATCAAAGTTTCGCATTAGTGCCGATACCCGGTTGTTAGTCGAGGCAACTCCAGCAATCCGTACTTTATCACCCTCTACTTCCAACCTATTGAAGTAGAGGTCTTCTGGCACTGAGCGCACAATTTCATCGAACACCCGAACAATTACCGGGCGGTCACCCTGCAGACGCTGAATCAACTCCATACGCTCAATCAGCTCTGCCCGTGTCTCTCTCAACTGCTGAATTTCAACGATTTTTTTATCCATCGCTGCAATTTCAGTGGTAAGGAATGTATTCCGAGATTTTTGTGTCGTTGCTGCGGCTTCGTAGTAGCTATACACGGCGAATACCAGGGCGGCCGCCAAGGCAACCACCAGCGCCAGAACAACGTAAAAATTCTTATTCCGCTCTTCGCGTAGTTCTTCACGCCAAGGGAGTAAGTTGATATTTGCCATCAGTCAAAACTCCTCATCGCAAGACCTGCTGCTATCAGCAGCGAAGGTGCATCATTGGCAAGCCACGTGGCGTTAACCTTTTGCGACAATGTCATACTCACAAAGGGGTTTGCGACAACCGTCGGAGTGCCGAGCGCAGACTGAACCTGCTCTTCGAGGCCCGGAATCGATGAAGTGCCGCCAGCGAGGACGATGTAGTCAACATCATTAAACTGACTGGATGAATAGAAAAACTGCAAGGAGCGACTGACTTGTTGAACTACAGCCTCACGGAATGGAGCCAGCACTTCGGACTCGTAATCATCAGGAACACCGCCTTCAAGCTTCGCTCGATTAGCGTCTTCCTCGCTCAGGCCGTAGCGACGCATGATATCTTCGGTAAGCTGACTGCCACCGAACAATTGCTCACGGGTGTACATCGACTTCCCCTCGTGCATCACACTCAGCGTTGTCATAGTTGCACCGATATCCAGCACGGCAACGGTCTCTATATCCTCCCCCTCTAACTGCGCATCGAGAAGGGAGAAGGCGCGCTCAGTGCAAAAGGCTTCGACGTCTACTTTACTGACTTCATAGCCAGCAATTTCAACAGAGTCCTTACGTCTTTCGACGGTTTCGGATCGACACGCTGCGAGGAGTACACTGACCATATCCGGAGACTTGTCACTCGGCCCGGTGACCTCCCAGTCAAGCGCAACTTCTTCCAAGGGATAAGGGATATACTGATCAGCCTCGGTACGGATCTGGAAATCCATATCGTCATCATTGAGGCCTGCATTCATATCGATGGTTTTCGTAATAACCGCCGAGCCGGCTACGGCGAGCGCAACGGACTTTGCAGAGGAACGGGAACGTACCACCGCCTGTCGGATAGCGTCACCGACGGCTTCTTCATTATTAATACCCTGTTCCACCACGGCATTTGGAGGCAGCGCAACGGTCGCATAGGCTTCAACCTGATAGCGTTCCCCCTGGCGACTCAACTCCAGCACTTTGACGGACGTTGAACTTATGTCCACCCCGAGAAGCGCCTTAT
>PDUK01000022.1 GCA_006212115.1 Thalassolituus sp.
AATACCTGATGGGTGATGAGCCATTCGCTGTTGTGCTGGCCGATGACCTCTGTGTTGCCGGTGACGACGGTGAAGGTGTACTGGCTCAGATGGTGAAAGTCTTCTCACAGTTCCGCTGCTCTATCGTTGCAGTTCAGGAAGTACCGGAAGACGAAGTCCATAAGTACGGCGTTATTGCTGGCGAAGAAATGAAAGATGGCCTCTTCCGCGTCACTGACATGGTCGAAAAACCAGCGAAAGAAGATGCACCAAGCAACCTGGCGATTATCGGTCGTTACATTCTGACGCCGGATATCTTTGATAAGATCGAAGATACCCCTCCAGGCAAGAACGGTGAGGTACAGATCACTGATGCTCTGCTCAAGCAGGCTCAGGAAGGCTGTGTGCTGGCGTATAAGTTCCGCGGTACCCGTTTCGACTGCGGTAGCATTGATGGCTTCGTTGAAGCCACTAACTACGTCTATGAGAACATCTTTAAACAGGGTAAATAAGCCCTCGCTTGAAGTTCAGCGTCGGGGCTGCTCTGCAGCTCCGACGTTCCCTCTATCTTTTTGTTTTCTATGATTTTTTGAAACAAAGGTGTTGACGGCATCCGGCGAAATCCGTAATATTTGTCCCGCTGTTGAGATGTTCCCCGATAGCTCAGTCGGTAGAGCAGTAGACTGTTAATCTATTGGTCGCTGGTTCAAGTCGCCAACACAGCATTCGGGGTATAGCGCAGTCTGGTAGCGCGCCTGCTTTGGGAGCAGGATGTCGGGAGTTCGAATCTCTCTACCCCGACCATTCTTACAACTCGCTCGCTTTGCCCTTCAAACGATACCTTTGATCCTGTATAAAACAGTACTAACTCTGGTATTAAACAATTTCGCTTATGTCTTCTGTTGCTTCAGTCGTTCAGTATCCTCTGCCTTGCCCCGAGTGCAAGAATTACACTTCCCAGCCCGCCGAGACACTACGAAAAGACCGCAAGTCCACTTGCCGTGTCTGTGGTAGTACTATTCGCCTGACTGACCAGCAACTCGAAAGTCTGGAAAGAACTCTGTCGCACATGTCCGGATGTGGTCTTCGTAAAGACGAAATTGAACTGGCTTCTGAAGAGAACGAAGAAGAAGCCGTCTGAATCAGACAGACACAAAAAAGCCCTCCGTAGAGGGCTTCTTTATACCACTGGCAGTTACTTAACAATTTCCAGCAGTTCAACTTCGAATACCAGCGCAGAATTTGCTGGAATTCGTGGACTTGGGCTACGTTCACCGTAAGCCAGCTCAGCTGGGATGAATAGCTTCCACTTCTCACCCGGCTTCATCATCTGCAGTGCTTCAACCCAGCCACGGATAACACCGTTAACAGGGAATTCAGCTGGCTGACCACGCTCAACAGAGCTGTCAAAAACTTCACCGTTGGTCAGAGTACCGTGGTAGTGAACACGAACGGTATCAGTTGCCGCTGGAGACTCGCCGCCTTCTACTGACGTCATTACTTCGTACTGAAGGCCAGAATCAGTCACTTGTACTTCGGCACGCTCAGCGTTCTTAGCAAGAAACTCTTCGCTCGCTTTTGCAGCCTCTGCCTGAAGTGCCTGCTGCTTCGCTTCGGCTTCTTCACGAAGGGCCATAAATGCAGCCTGGATTTCATCATCGCTGACTTTCTGCTCTGCTTTCTCAACAGAGTCGCGGATACCCGCAACCAGTGCTTCCAGATCGATTTCCGCGCCTTCACGCTCGATCTGACGACCGATGTTCAGACCTGCACCGTAGCTCGCCTTTTGAGCTGTCGTCTCAAGTGTCACTTTTTCCTCCTGGCCACAACCAGCCAATAGCAGAGATCCCAGTGCAACGACTGGAATCAGTTTCTTCAATTTCATAGTATTTCCTGATGGCAGTTTAAGATCTCAGTACCCCAATACGGGTCAGCACACGAAATTCCCTTTCTCGGCACGCGCATCACATTCACGACGAATATTCTTGCATACCTGGATTTCCGCTGCCGAAAGCGAACTCGCCATCTGACATTTATAGTTGCGTTCCCTCAGCTCTCTGTTTGATGTGTCTGCGAAGGGAGATTGACCCAGTTCACAACCAGTCAAAACCACAATCATAAATAACAGTAACGCTCGCAATTCAGACGTCCTCAATGGTTTGAAAACAGTCTGCAGGGTGGCATAGTCCCCAATCTTTGTCCACATCGCAGGCAATCAGTTCAGCCAGTCCCATTTTTTTGACACCGGCGGTATACTATGGCGGTTTTCGCCCTAAGTCCGACAACAATTCAACACAGACTCATGGGCACAATAATAATCAAGGACACACCATGTTCCGTATAACCATTCTTATCTTTTGCGCACTCGCCGTCGCCGCTTGCGGCCCATCCAAAGAAGAACTGCGCCGCCAACAACTTCTCGAAGCCCAACGTCTGGAACAGGCCCGCCTCGAAGCCGAGCGACTCGCTGCAGAACGGGACTCACGAGTGCAAGCCCGCCTGAACGAAGCACGCGATGCATGGAACAGCGCGGACTACATGAGTGAAGGCGATATTGATACTGTATTCAGCGGTACAATCACTCCCGAACTCCGTGCCGCCAAGACCTACTTTGTAGAATTGGAACTTCAGGCAGCGAAGTACAATTATGGCGAACGCAAACAGAGCTTCGTTATCGTTGGCATGCGCAACCTGCCAAGCAGCGAGGTGTACCGTCCGCTGTTCCCTGCACTGCAGACTAGCAACGATGCATCTGCCAACTCGATTCTTGAATTCACTTTAAAGAATCAGCAAACTGAAAATCGCTTAGGGCAACTCGTTGAGAAAGACGATGGCCAGCGTTGGGTCGCTGCCACCCTGAACTTTAAGGATTACGATTTACTGGCGACCATGCAGAGTAGCTGGCGCTGGGAACCCGGCCTGTTTGAAGATCTGAGCTGGTACATCAGCCCTGAGAAGGCCTATGAGCACACCGCCGACAGAGCTCTGACTATGCAAGTCGGACTGCGCTTCTGCCCTATTCGACGCTGCCGTATGGAGCATAAGTACCGTAAGCATCCTATCAGCGCAGTACGAACGGACATCATCAGCGTGATGGTCGGCAGTCGCGCAACAGGACGAGTGCTTGCAGAATTCGTCCGAGAGGATAAATAAGCGGACCGTTAAAGCCATACTGGGTTCGTCGACCGACTAAATGCCCCAACGACACGCACTAAAAAGCCGGGAATAACCCCGGCTTCCTGGCAAACCGCCAGCGTATACCTGAGCGGCTCAACGAACAGGCCTATGGCCTGAAAATCAGAATCCTACGGAGAATGACGCACCGTAGAAAATACCAGACACATCAAAATCGGTTTCGATCTCAGTCGTGTCTTTGTTGGTCTTCATACTCATTGCACGGTGACCAAGTTCCAGACCCAGATCCACAACCGGCACTGGCAAGTCATAACCCAGAGTCAGAACCGTGTCTGTCAGAGCATTGCCATCGTAACCGATAGCGTTGATTTCAGCCTGCGCGTAGATACCGAATGGCGTGCCAACCTGTGCTTCCAGGAAGCCCATTGGAATCGCGAAATCGAGCTCTACTTCTTCGCGACGACCAGTAGTCTGACCTTCTACGATAGCCTCACCACCAAACATACGTGCGGTCAGACCCAGATTAATGTCAACGTAAGGCACCGGCAGAGGCAGACCCCAGTACAAGGTTGCGTCCGTGTGGCTCAGATCCAGGTCGCTCTCAACCTGCTCCGCATAACCAATGCCATTGAAGTCTGCGGTCAGGAAGCCTGAGCCGTCCATTTCAAGGCTGGTCTGACGCAGGCGAACATTTGGCAGAACCGGAACTGGATGCTCGAAGAACACGGTCAGGTTAGTGCCTGAATTTGAATCCAGCCCAAGGCCGTTATTCTCGCCGTCTGCGGATACGCCCTCATCCAGCTCACCACTGGGTTCTGCAGTCCAGGAGTTTGCCTTTGCGCCAACAGTAAAGAGCAGATCGGCTTGGGCGGCAACCGGAGTCATCGCGACCAGAAACGCCGCAAGTGCTGTTTTTTTCATGAATTATTCCTGTGTTTTATTGTGTTCCAGAGCACTGGCTTCAGCCAGAAGTGTCTTAAGTTTGCACAGAGATGCAGGAAAAGCCAATAGTTATGGCAATATCCGACAGAGTTCTCTCTGCCGGATAAGAATTAGGCAGAACAGCCCAATCAGAATTCCATGCCGAGACGTCGGCCAACTTCCTCGTATGCTTCGACTACACCACCCAGCCCCTGACGGAAGCGGTCTTTGTCGAGCTTTTCACGAGTGTCTTTGTCCCACAGGCGACAACCGTCAGGAGAGAACTCGTCGCCGAGAACGACTTCACCGTTGAAGACACCGAACTCAAGCTTGTAATCCACCAGCAGCATGTTGCCATTCAAGAACAGCTCTTTCAGAACGCCGTTCACTTTAAACGTCAGTTCTTTCATTTTGTTGATGGTCGCCTCATCAGACCAGCCAAATGACTGAGCGTGATATTCGTTAACCATAGGGTCGCCGAGTTCGTCGTTCTTGAGGAACAGTTCGAATGTTGGTGGATTAAGATCCAGGCCTTCCTGTACACCCAAGCGACGCACCAGACTGCCAGCTGCAACGTTACGAACTACGCACTCAAGCGGAATCATATCAAGACGCTTAACCAGAGATTCATTGTCAGACAACAGCTTCTCAAAATGAGTAGGAATACCCGCTTCCGCAAGCTTGGTCATAATGAAAGCATTGAACTTGTTGTTCACCATGCCTTTGCGGTCAAGCTGTTCTACTTTCTTCCCATCAAACGCCGACGTATCGTTGCGGAACTCAAGCACCATGTAATCCGGGCTGTCTGTGGTGAATACAGACTTTGCTTTGCCTGAGTAAAGAAGTTCGCGTTTTTCCATGGGAATCTCCGGAAAGAAATCGGTCATTAATCGTTTAGGGCTACCCAGTCCGACATTTCGTCCTGCGCCAGCAGAGAAACTTCATGCGGTGAACAGCCAATTGCTTCAGCCAGAACCCGGGCTACCAGATTCCGGTCATTGTTTTTTTCACTAATGTGACCCGCCGTCACGTACTTCAGGCCAGGCCACTTAACACTGCGTATAAATTCCGCGCACTGCTCATTACTGAGGTGCCCGTATGCACCTGCCACTCGTGCTCTCAGACTAGGTGGATAAGGCCCATTCGCCAACATTACAGGATCATGATTCGCTTCAACCTGGAGAGCATGACAATTGCTGTAATGATTGAGTATGTGCGGGGTCAGTGTTCCGAGGTCGGATAATATACCAAGGCGGCGCCCTTCTGCACTCTGAATCACAAATTGCAGCGGTTCGTGAGCATCATGTGGGACAACAACAGGGGTTACTTGCATGCCACCAATATTGACGGCCTGATCACTGATAAGACAGCGCCAAAGCGCATGTCCTGTCCAATCCATCTTACGGGCAGTACCAAAAGACGCATAGAAAGGAATATTGAGGTGTTCGCAAAGAGACTGAATGCCCTTGGCGTGATCGCTGTGCTCATGCGTCACCAGCGCGGCGCGCAGCAACTGCGGCTCCAGACCGGCCTCATCCAACCGCTGCAACATGACTTTGCGGGAAAATCCGCTGTCTATTAACAGCGCGTCGGATTGATACTCTACCAGCGTAGCATTACCACGGCTGCCACTGCCTAACGATCGGAATCTCACTGTTCGAGCTGTTGCTTCACCTGATCCAGCACGCTTCGCGTAAGTGCTTCGTCGGCGAGCGTTTCCGCATCCTGTTGCAGAGTCAGGTAAACACCCTCACCCGCTTCAATCATTTTTAGCTGATAACCGAGAACCGCCTCTATCCGATCGCCCCAAAGGCGTCCCCACCAGCTGCGGTCATCGGCCTCGGCCTCAGGATTAGGTAACTCCAGGAAGTAGGTACCAATACTACGGTTCAGGTCAGTCAGGCGTATATCTGTTGCTGCCAGAGCGTCAGCAACGCGCGACCATGCAAGTGCAAAACGCGCATCCACCTGCAGAGTGAGTGTGCCAGCACCATCGCGTACAAATCGCGGGTTAAGCGTCCGCTTAAAATCACTAAGAGATGTCGGTTCTGACTCTTCGCGGGCGACGGTCAATCTTTCAGGAACCGGAGTAATAAACTCCTCTCCCGGCCCCGTATCTCCCTCTACCTCGGGTACAGGGAAACGATCATATGTGTTGAGGGTTATTCCCTCTGGCACCTGCGTCTCAGCAGACTCCTGCACATCGAGATAAGAAAGGGCTTGGTTGTCACCTAAGATCCAGCTGCATCCCGTAGAGAGAACAGCCAGACCCGCGAGAAGAATCAGTCTCATTATTTTCCGTCAGATAATGCCAGCGTCTTTCAGGGCCAGCTCAACTTGTGGTTGCAGGTTTTGTTCGAGTGAAACCAGTGGCAGGCGGATACCCGGACCACTCAGTCCCATCCGCTCAACAGCCCATTTTACCGGGATAGGGTTCGCTTCAACGAACATGGCGTTATGCAGCTGCATCATGCGCTCGTTGAGGGCACGTGCTTCGTCTGCTTTACCGTCCAGCGCAAGCATACACAACTCGTGCATCATCGCAGGGGCAACGTTTGCAGTTACAGAAACATTACCTTTACCGCCAAGCAGAATCAGCTCAAACGCTGTTTCGTCATCGCCGGAGTAAACCGCGATGTCGTCGCCGACCAAGTCGATAAGTCGACGCGCGCGATCCATGTCGCCGGTTGCTTCTTTTACTGCCGTAATCTGCGGAATCTTGGCCAGTTCAGCAACGGTCTCCGGCAGCATATCAACACCGGTTCGGCCCGGTACATTGTACAGCCATTGAGGAATGTCGACGGCTGCAGCAACGGCTTCGTGGTGTTTAATTAGTCCACGCTGCGGCGGCTTGTTGTAATAAGGCGTCACCAGCAGGCAGGCATCTGCGCCTACTCGCTTGGCTTCTTGTGTCAGCTCAATAGCTTCTGACGTGTTGTTAGCTCCGGTACCGGCAATAACAGGACGTCGGCCTGCTGCGGTTTTAACAACACGTTCAATGACGGCGACGTGCTCGTCCGTCTCCAGAGTTGCCGATTCACCAGTCGTGCCTACGGCAACGATGGCATCAGTGCCTTCTTTGACATGAAAATCGACAAGGCGATCAAGGTTTTCCCAATCGACAGATCCATCCGCATTCATTGGAGTAACGAGGGCAACAATACTACCGGTAATCATAGTTACCTATCTCCTGGCTTTTTTGTTATTGGTGGCGTTTCGTGGTGACAAGGGACGCAAGTCTAAAGGTGCCCGATACCTGTGACAAGTCGAAGTGGGGGTCAGACAAAGCCAAATGTTCAATTACGTTCTGCCTCTTCTGCCCCAGCTGACAAGGCCACTGGCCAGGCTCGCATCACCGCTTTAAGGAGGGTGGCGAGAGGGATAGCAAAGAAGACACCCCAAAAGCCCCATAACCCACCAAAGACCAGTACCGCGACGATAATGGCAACAGGGTGGAGGTTGACCACTTCGGAGAACAACAATGGCACCAACACATTGCCATCCAGCGCCTGAATGACGGCATAAACAACCAGCACCCAGGTAAATTCATCGCCAACACCCCACTGGAAATACGCCACCAGTGCAATCGGCACCGTGACGACGGCCGCACCGATATAAGGTACCAGTACGGAAAAGCCTACGGCGATAGCCAACAGTGCGGCGTAATTAAGACCCAGCACCACAAATGCGATGTAACTAACACCACCAACAATAACAATCTCGAGCGCTTTGCCGCGAATGTAGTTGGCGATCTGCTCATCCATTTCGGACCAGACGTTCTTCAGCAGACTGCGCTTGGTGGGCAAAAAGCTGGTGACCCACATCAGGATCTGACTGGAATCCTTGAGAAGAAAGAACACGAGAATCGGCACTAAAACACAGTAGATAAGCACGGCCATTAACCCCGTGATACCTGACAGCGAGAAGCTGACCGCAAACTGCCCAAGAGACGCGACCTCATCACCGATTTGCTTAGTCCACTCTTTAACCTGCTCCACCGATACCAGCTCCGGATAGCGCTCCGGAAGAAGTAACAACAGCTCCTGCCCTTTCGACGCCATACGCGGGACTTCGGATATAAACTGAATCAACTGGTTCCAGGTCGCTGGCAGAATGATAAGCAGCAGAGTCAACATCACAGCCATAAACAGAAGGAATACAGACACGGTTGCCCCAAGATGCGAAAAGCCTCGCGCCTTGCAGTAGTTCATAGTCCCCTGAAGCAGGTAGGCAATAATCACCGCAGTAATAAAGGGTGCAAGAACATTACCGAGCAGAGTCACCACCAGCATGATGGCAACAAGAATAAACAGCAGGCCGATGGCTTCTTCATCCGAGAAGTAACGGTCAATCCAGTTTTTAAAGACCTTCAGCATGTCATTCTCCGCAGACAATCATGAACGTAAATTCGCCAAGTGACTCATTCGTGTGACTCAGTAAGCGGTGGTTAGTTTTTTCCAGATAACGAGGGATGTCTTGTTGACTGCCCGAGTCCGTGGCAATGACCTTGAGGATTTGCCCCGAAGTCAGCTCACGCAGAGCCAGCTTAGTCTTAAGAAGAGGCATTGGGCATTGCAATCCTGTTGCATCGAGGATGGAGTCGGGTGTCATCAGGTTAGACATAGATCTTCAGGTTTGTCATTCTCGGATTATACGGAAACATTCAGCGCCGTGAACCTAAGACGCTGAAATCAGTCAAAAAATTCCGTAGATCAGAATACAGTACTGGCCACTGAGCGACTTATCATCAACATGTTTATTCACGACAACAGGCTCGAGACATCACCTTGAACATTTTCAATTGGCTCCGCACGTCAATCAAACACTACATTCTCTGCCTGCTACCGCTGTTTTCTTTACTCGCTCACGCCCAGGACAGCCAGCAACTCCCGTCATTGGGAGATGCAACGTCGGGCCTGATTTCGCTGCAGGAAGAACGCGCACTGGGTCAGAACTGGCTTCGTAATCTGCGTTCGCAGGCGCCTACCATGGACGATCCCATCCTGATGGAATGGTTTCATGATCTGATTTACAGACTGGTACCGGATTCAGACTTACAGATCAGTGATCTTCACCTGGTAACGGTCGACAGCCCGCAACTCAACGCCTTCGCCGTACCGGGAGGTATTGTCGGAATAAACTATGGATTACTCTTGTACTCAGACAACGAAGATCAGATTGCGTCGGTACTGGCTCACGAGCTTGCCCACCTGAGCCAACGACACTTTGCCCGGCAAGTAGAAGCCGCGCGCAAACGAGATCCGGTTACTCTGGCTACCTTGCTCGCCAGTTTAATCCTCATCGCCACCAGCAATGGCGAGGCCGGTATTGCCGGCATCATGACGACCCAGGCTGCCGCGGTTCAGAGTCAGCTGGCCTATACACGAGAATTTGAACGCGAAGCAGACAGACTGGGGATGACCACATTGGTCAATTCTGGCTTCTCTCCAGATGCCATGCCAGCAATGTTCCGCAATATGCTCGATGCGGCACGGTTCCGTGGCGATGTCCCTGAATTTCTACAGACACACCCATTGACCGCCACTCGCGTCGCCGATGCTGCCGGGCGTGCGGGAGCCTATGCCGGCAAACAAACAGAAAAAAGCTTCCGTTTTCGGGTCCTTAGGCTAAAAGCAGAAGCTCGATACCAATTAGGCGATGAGGCACAGGTCGAATTCACCAAGCGCCTCGACGAAGCAACGAGCTCCCAGCGAGACGCACTTCTCTACATGCTCGCTTATCTGGATCTACAGCAAGAGCGATATCAAGCAGGTCTTAAGACACTGGAGAAAGTTGGCACCCCCAACCTGCTCACTAATATATTGCAGCAACAGTTACTCGCCAGCAGTGGTGAGCGCAGTCGCGCTCTGGATACTCTGAGGAAACTGAGAGTGCTTCACCCAAACAGCCTGCCTCTGGAGAGCACCTACGCGACCGTGCTGGCCGATGCGGGAAATTATGCTGAAGCAACACGAGTGCTCAGACATCTGACCGAAGATTACCCGGACAACCCCGGACTTTGGGAAAGCCTGAGCCAGAATGCGAGTAAACAGAAGGATCTTATTCTGGCTTCGCGCGCACTGGCAGAGTACTACTACACCACAGGCCGCAGTCAGGAAGCCGCACAACAGCTCCGCAATGCGATCAGGCAAGCGGAGCTGGAGAATGATTTACAGAGAGAGTTGGCGCTCAAAGCGCGCTTGAAAGTCATTGATCTGGGGCAGCGACCGCCCCGAGGTTAAGCTGCGGTCACCGGCTTATTGAAATTCAGCATACGTCCGAGGCTCTGTACCGCCTGACGACGCACGCCTTCGTCTACCAGAATTTCCTGATCACCGTTTTTGAGAACATCCCGGATGTTCTCCAATCGATTCATCCCCATCCACGGACAATGCGCACAACTGCGACAAGTAGCTCCGTTGCCCGCCGTCGGAGCTTCAATCAACAACTTGCCCGGCGCTTCCTGCTGCATTTTATAAAAAATGGCTTTGTCTGTTGCGACGATCAAGGTGTCGTTAGGTAAGTCTCGTGCGGCTGCAATCAATTGACTGGTCGAGCCGACGACATCCGCTAACGCGACAACGCTATCGGGTGACTCGGGATGCACCAGCACTGCAGCACCCGGGTGTACGGCTTTGAGGTCTTCGACCCCTTTCGAGCGAAACTCATCGTGAACAATGCATGCACTGTCCCATAGAATCATGTCGGCTCCGGTCTCGTTCTGAATATACGAGCCAAGGTGCTTATCAGGCGCCCAGATTAACTTCTCACCGCGCTCATGAAGATACCGGACAACGTCCAACGCAATGCTTGAGGTAATTACCCAGTCTGCTCGCGCTTTAACCGCAGCGGACGTATTGGCATACACCACAACGGTGCGATCAGGATGCTGGTCACAGAAAGCAGAAAACTCTTCAGCTGGACATCCAAGGTCCAACGAGCAGGTTGCCTCCAGCGTTGGCATTAATATGCGTTTTTCAGGACTCAGGATTTTTGCCGTTTCACCCATAAAACGGACACCGGCAACCAGTAGCGTGCTGGCATCATGATCACGACCAAACCGTGCCATCTCTAACGAATCCGACACGCAGCCGCCCGTCTCATCTGCAAGGGCCTGAATTTCCGGGTCTGTATAGTAATGGGCGACGATGGCCGCATCTTCCTGTTTCAGTAACGCCCGAATCTCCTCAATCAGCGCCGCTTTCTGGGCATCGCTGCGGGGTTCAGGGCTTTTCGCCCAATAGTCGCGGATTACACTTTCTGGAGTCGTCATCGTTCTGTTATCAGTATTCACGGTTTTATGCTCAGCGTCTACTCTCAGACGGATGCCCGGATAGCGAACCGGACAGCTGGGCACAAAGCAAAAAAGGAGCGAGATTTTACCACATTCTGGTTATAGAAGTGCAAACCCACCATTTATAGAAGTGCAAACCCACCATGCACATACCAATTCCGGGAAGCAAACGAGCCTGTTCACATGAAAAACGGGGCTGGCCCAGCCTGCCAACTCCCATAGACCAGAAACGCCAAAATGCAAAAAAATTGTGCCCTCACCAGCCAGCCGACAGGCGTAGAGAGTCTAATTCCATGCTCAAATTTCATACGACTTTGGATACGTTCGCGGCCGACGGAGAGGACTGCACCCATTTTGAAGAATGGCGATCTACGAATTATGACGATGATTTTGCCAACTTTTACTCCTTCCCAATCAGCACGTTACGGGACCACCACTGCAAATAATTATCAAATCGGGCCTTCGTTAAACCATTAATCACTAAACAATTCGTCAGATTTTACGCCCTACTAAAAGCTAGACCATATACGCCATCCAGGCAATGTCGCCATAGTCCAATCGACGCTTGACCCCAAATTTTTTGCCGTGTTTTTATTTGGGCCGACGGTTACCCGAGATGCTCGACAGAGGGTTGCCCAACCATAGGCAAAGGAGTCTGCATGGCATCGTACAAGGGAGTACAGGGCGTTCTGACTGCACTGGAGGCGTTCTTCAAAAGTCGCCTTCCCAGTGAGCTCAGCGATGGCCCGACCAATGCCCGTGTCGAAGTCCTTGGCAGTGCCGACATCGCCAATCGGTTAACGGGTAATCTCCTTGGTATCTACCTTCATCGGATGACCATTGATGACCATGGCCGCAGCAGATATTTCGCCCCGCGAGGTACCGACACAACAGACAGCAGCGCCGAGCTTCCCCTGAATCTCCATTTCCTGCTCATTGCTAATGCCAACAGCGCAGCCATCGAGGCAGACCTGATGTCATGGGCGATGGTGGAACTCGCCAACCAGACTCAGCTTGATATTTCACACCTTCAGACTGCAGATTCCGAGTGGGGTGAATCCGAAATACTCACCATCATCCCGGAAGATACGACCACAGAAGATCTGATGAGAATCTGGGACGTATTCGAATCGCCATACACGTCGACCATGGCCTACGTAGCCAAAACAGTTCGCCTACGATTGCAGCCTCAGCGTACCGAAGGCGGCCCGTTGATTACACGTGTCCTGTCCGGAGGAACGGTCTGATGCGTGCTATCAAGGTTCTCGAATCAACCATTCTCCATGGTAGCGATCAGATATTCTGGCTGGACGGACAGTCGGCAGAAAGTATCTCCCGGATGCGTCGAATTGGTGGCCGTATTCAGACAGAAGTCACGGAGAAACCTCTCGATCTGACTATTCGTGAAGGCGCTGGAAAGACTGTCCTATGGCGACAGTCGACTGACTCATTCGTCAGTGAACGACCGGATACTACTGAGAAAACATTTACGTCGGCAGGAACCTACACTTTTGCCGGTATTGCCTACGATCCCAAAGCACAATTTCTGCCCCGCGCGCTGTCGCTGACGGTAGGCAATGTGCCACCCAGCGGCCATCCCGTCGTCCTCTACCCAGCCCCGGTTGCAATTCGCTTCAACTCTGCCGGGGGCTTACGTCTGACATTGGCGCGCGACTCGGATGATTCGCCGTTGGCTTGGGCAATTGCGGAAGTCAGCGTCACCGTCCCGGGATTAGGGACACAGACTTATCGGGGTCAAGCCGATCAGCATGGCGACTTGCTTCTGCCATTTTTGCGACTCCCTCCGCTGCCCGAGGGCGTCAGTCACTACAGCGCGAGCATCTCGATAACTGGGAGGATGGATACGTCCGGCGAGATTCCCGCAAATCCAGATACGTTCGGAGCACTCGATATAGGCGAGCCGGACAGCACCAGTTTCAACCAAACCATCGGATTCTCAGTAGTGCCCGGTGATATATCAACCCTGCGGTCTGACGGCAGGAATTTTCTTGCCCTGAAACCTGTATGACCCGTCTGAAAGGAGAAGACCATGCCTGAATATCTAGCCCCGGGTGTGTTTGTAGAGGAAGTGAGCTTTCGCTCCAAATCAATCGAAGGTGTGGGCACGAGCGTTGCCGCCATCGCAGGCCCAACCCGTACAGGCCCGCTGCGCGGTAAACCGGAAGTTGTCACCAGCTTTGCTGAGTTCACCCGTATTTATGGCGATGTTCAGGATTTGAGTTTTTCAGGCTCAACCGTGCTGAACCACACCGCCCTATCCGCCAAAGCCTTCTTTGATGGCGGTGGCAAACAGTTATTCGTGGCACGTGTTGCTAACTTCAGCACGCCAAGTGCCGGGTTTGCATCTGCAAGTGATTCCAACAACCACGTGACCTTCAACAGTCGCTTTCCCGGCGCGATGGGCAATCTGACGCTGGAGCTCAACTGGCGCGACAGTGAAAACCTGTTGTTGTCTGTCGTAACCAGCGCCCCAGCTGATGGCGAAATCGTATTCCTCGATGCCACAGGGCTGGGTAACGATGCGACTGCCGCAGATACCAGTGCTCAGGCGCACCCGCTGAACGTAAAAGCACTTGTACGCAAAACCGGCGGCGTATACGAAATTGTCGACGACCTCTGTGAAATTACCGATGACAATGGCGCCGCAGTGGCACCCGCTACATTGCTCGATGGTGGCAATCATCTGCTCGCAGCGGGTTTGGTTAATGACGCAGATACGAGCGTGACATTCACCAAAGTCTCCGCCCGGAGACCATCAAGTGGCGCACTCGCTAACGGCACCGAGGCCGTTCTGTCTCTGAGTTCAGCAACGGATCTGACCGACTACTACACTGGCGGTAACTGGGGCACCCTAACCACCCTTTACGGCACCCTGAATGCGGCCGGAACGGAATTCACAGTAGAGGCA
Organism: Thalassolituus sp.; assembly: GCA_006212115.1. Classification (GTDB taxonomy): domain Bacteria; phylum Pseudomonadota; class Gammaproteobacteria; order Pseudomonadales; family Oceanobacteraceae; genus Thalassolituus. Next base: position 14,259 of record PDUK01000022.1, read on the forward strand.
AGCAGTCGTAATCCGGGAGCTACGGGACCCATTACACTTCACCTGAGCGCCCTCGCAGCCGCCCCCGGCAGTATTCGCGCGATGATGGTTCAACGCTCATTCGACATCAACGTTCGCAATGGCGGCAGTGACGGCCCTGTTATCTACACCTACGCGGATATCTCTACTGCTCCGGACTCTGATAGCAGTCTGAGCAGTGTTATGAATGCCACGCCAGCGAAACGCTACGATGATCTGACCAGCCCTGTCAGCTGCTCTCTGGCGAATGGTGTCACCGGTGACCAGATCATCACGGCGCTCTACGCCTTGTTTGATTCAGCCATGATGAACCCGGGACCAATGTCCGTCGACGGACCTCGTTATCTGATTAATCTATCTGGAGGCGACGACGGCGGTACGCCAGCTGCAGTCCATTACGGTGGTGAAGCTGACGAAGTTAATGGCAGCACTGGATTTGCCGCCTTCGAAGACATTGAAGATATTTCCATCGTCATGTGCCCTGCCGCAGCGGCAGACGAAACCAACCACCAGGCTGTAGTGGCAGAAATGCAGAAGCACTGTCGCAAGATGCGCTACCGTGTGGGTATCGTCGACAGCCGTGAAGGCATGTCGCTCTCGGAAGTCCGTGAGTTCCGTTCTAACTTCGATGACAGCCGCTTGGCTCTGTATTACCCATGGGTAGTTGCGGCAGACCCGCGTGGTACACAACCCACGGTGAACCTTCCACCTGCCGGCTTTATCGCTGGCGTCTACGCCAACACAGATGTGCAGCGTGGCGTACACAAAGCACCTGCAAATGAACCCGTTATTGGCGCATTGGGTTTCACACAGGAAATCAATCAATTCCAGCAAGAGCTGCTTAACCCAGCGGGTGTGAACTGCCTGCGCTCGTTCGCAGGTCGCGGACATCGTGTCTGGGGTGGGCGTACGCTGTCGAGTGATCCCGAATGGAAATACGTCAACGTGCGTCGTTATTTCCTCTACCTCGAACGTTCTATCGAGAAGTCCACACAATGGGTTGTGTTTGAACCCAATGGCGAACGCCTCTGGGACAACGTGCGCATCACCATTGAGAACTTCCTCTACAACGAATGGGCGAACAGTCGCTTGCTGGGCACCGCTAAAACTGCCTACTTCGTGCGCTGTGATCGCAGCACCATGACTCAGAACGACCTCGATAACGGTCGACTGGTTTGCGAAGTCGGCGTCGCGGCTCTCAAGCCAGCCGAGTTTGTGATTTTCCGCATCGGTCAGAAAACCGCCGACAGCTAAACAACATTCAACCTCTCAGTGGCTTCATTTGAGGCCTCTGAGACTTAAGAAGGAATAACACCATGGCACAGTTTCGCGAAACCCCATACGGCGTTTTTAATTATCTGGTTAACCTGGACGATGGCACGGAAGGCGAAGTTGCTGGAGGCTTCTCCGAAGTCTCCGGATTAAATGCAGAAGTCACCGTCGCCGAATATCGAAACGGAAATGCATCAGTCAATTACGTCAGCAAAGTTGCTGCGCTGCACAAAACCGGCGACGTCACCCTTAAGCGTGGGGTCATAGGTGCAGGCAATATTTACGAGTGGCTTGAAGAAGTGCGCGGCGGCAACGTGATGTCAAAGCGTGACGTTACCATCAAATTAAAAAACGAGGACCCTACCAGTTCAGCAGCGGTCGTTACCTGGAAACTACGCGGTGCAATGCCAATCAAGTGGACTGGGCCAACGCTGACGGCCAAGGGCGGTAGCGACGTCGCAATGGAAGAACTCGTATTGTCAGTCGAGCACATCGAGCAGGAATAAGCCGCAGATGATGCAGGATTTACTGGCACGACGTATTCAACTCACCCCCAGACCGCAGAACGACACCGTTCTGCCTCTGGAAGTTGCCATGCTCGGACATTGCCCGGGGCGAGTTCGCCCCGAGCGATTACTCGCACTCGGTGACGCACTGAATGCGATTCGACAGGCAGGCTATGGCGAGCGGCTTTCACAGATTGAAATGAATCCAGACAGCGCATCTCTGTATCACCTGCCACTGCCACTTCACTCTGCGTCTGAATTTCACGATATTTTTCCCGATGCTGGGAGAAAACGGACCATTTACCGTAGCTCATTAGCCGGCAATCTTGCTTGGCTCGCACCCTGTGTTGATGACTTTTTTGCCAACGGTGGTCACAGACTCTGGGTGGTTGTGATTCCGGAAGAGGAAGCCCAACAAGGTTTCTTCGCATCCGAACATACTGATCTGACCGACCCCAGCACGCTTGCGGGAATCGCAACACTTATGACTGTGCCTGCAATTGGTGCCGTCTGTCTGCCGGATCTTGAGCGCCTTCAGATTCCCGCTCGCTTACCTGACATTCCACGCGTGCGTCTGGACAATCCAGAACCAACATTTTTGCCGTGCACACAATCTCTGGATGACGATCACCGGGAGCGGCGAAGTGAGCGCGAAATGGCTCTGGATGATTTACCGGAGCCCCTTCATTTTCAGAAGCTTCTCCGTGAAATACTGCATTGGCTTACTCGATACCGCCCTGATATGCAGTGCCTGCTGACCCTGCCCTTAGCCTACGCAAATGAAGTCGACAGCCCAGACGCAGATCCAGCTGCACTCGAATTGTTGAGTAGCATGCAGCTTTCTGAATCTGCTCACTATTTACGTCAGATTCAGTTCGTCTACCCCTACGTCCGAGGCCAGGGGCGGGCTCTGCTATCACCCGTTGGTCTACTAGCCGGAAAGCAAGCGGCCACCGCCAAAGTATCCGGACCATGGCGATCCATTGCGGGGCAGCCCCTGATTTCAAAAAACCTGCCCTACCCGCGGATGAAACGTGCCGAGGTCGTCAGGCTGAGGGAAGAACCAGGTATTTCCATACTGGAATTGCGCAACAATCGGGTTGAACTCGACGACGAAAGACTGTGCGTTCCAGCCCTGCCCGCCGATGATTACCGCCACGCGTCGAGTCTTGAACGATTTGATGGATATCGTACTGCTGAATTAATGCGACTGATGGGATACCTGCGTCGTCAACTTCGACAGTTTGGTGAACAGTTGGTATTTAACTCAGACGTTAACGACCCCAGGCCACGGCTCCTGATTGAACATTTTCTCAAGCAACTCTGGCAGCGAGGTGCGCTCCGCGGGGAAAGATCAGAGCATGCTTTCAGCCTACGCCAGATACCGGCCGGAGAGAGCACCCTACTGCTGGAAATAGAAATCGCACCGGCACTGCCCATTGATCGAATCCGTCTGACATTCACAAACTCCGGAGCCGACTGGCAAACGGAGGTACAGAGTGTCTAAGCCCGTTGCTGATGTATTTGTTCCCTTTCGCTTTAAGGTCAACCTGTATGACTCCGAACAGAATACCCTGCTGTGCTCGGGAAAATTCAGTGAGGTAAGCGGTTTTGAATTAACGATGGAACCAAAAACATTTCAGGAAGGTGGACGTAATTGGGGCGAAATTCACCGTTCTGGCCAGACGAAGTTCGCTCCTATGACACTCAAACGTGGCGTTACCAGTGTGAACGACTTGTGGAGCTGGTTTGACGCAACTACGCGTGGAGCCAATTACGGCTATCGCCTGAGTGGAGAAATTATCGTTCTCGGACATCAGACGAGCGACGGTAAAGATAACCCAGTCATGACCTGGAAACTGACCGGAGTAATGGCAACCAAGTTTAAAGGGCCCGATTTGAATTCCACTGCTAGTCAGGTTGCAATCGAGGAAGTCCAACTGGTTCACGAGGGACTGGAACTCGAGCGCGAAAAACAATCAGACGAGCAATCTTCCGGTGCGGACGCTGGTCGTCAGGGAGTCACTCCATGACGGCACCAGAACGCGGAAAACTCATCCCCGTCACAGGAAAGAATGACGAACCGGACATGGAGAATGCTATCGATGTCCAGTTCAACCCAGTCACGTTAAAAATAAACCTGTCGAATACGCTGAAGGCCAGCGAACAAAGTGGTAGCAGCAGTGCCGCTCAATTTGTTGAGAAAAGTTCATCCAGCCTGAGTCTGGAGCTGTTTTTTGATACCACACGTAAAGAAGAAGATTCCGGCTACGAACAAGGTTCTGACGTTCGTAACCTGACTGGAGAAATTGCGACTCAATTTATCCAGCCAGAAAAGTCTGGCAGCGATATGAAAGCGCCAAAGCGCTGCTTATTTCAATGGGGTGCGTTTGAGTTTATCGGGATGATCGAAAGCTACGATGAAACGCTCGATTACTTCTCACCGGGCGGAACACCTCTCAGGGCCAAACTGGCGCTAAAGCTTAAGGAAGATCGTTTTCAATTCCGGCAGACCAACGATTTCTCTGACCCGACTAAACCCGCCGTACCGAGTTTATCTCCCCGAGGGCAAGACAAGGAGCCCGAGGCTGGTCCGAATACAGACGACCAAGGTAATCAGGATGGCACTGAGCCGCCAGCAAAACCGAATCCTAAAGAACAGGAAACGGAACCCGTTCCCGGACCGAGCGAAGGAAAGAATAACTGGCGTGAAACCGCCGAGTACAACGGTATAGAAAATCCACGTATGCCGGGTGTCTCGATTCTGGCAACGCCTACACCGGATTGCCAACCACGCGCAGGGGTTTCTGCTGCGTTGAAGGGAGCCGTCCAGTTGAATGCCAATATGAATGTAAATCTGAATACCAGCCTGGGTGGAAAGCTCGATACCAGAGTGGATGTAACCGCTTCGATAAAATCACGAATTAAAGTCGATACCGGAGTTGGGTTTGAATAAATACACGTCGATATTTGCAAAAAGGGAGAGTCATGCCCGTCATTATTGAAGAAGTGATCGCTGATGTCCCCGCGACGCCAGCACAAAGTGCTGCAGATCTGCCGCCGTCTCAACAGGCTGTGCCTCCGATGGCAGAGGATTTTCTGCGCCTGTTGGAAAAACAACAACAGCGCCAACAACGCTTAAAGGTGGATTAATTACGATGGCAATTCCTGAGGCGTTTTACAGCAGTGCTCCGGCGATCAACGTCAATGGCGAGATGCGCGAAGACTTAAGCGACGCGATTGGCAATATGGTGGTCAATCTCGGACTCAGCGGCTGTGCTCATGCGGAATTACAAATTAATAACTGGGGACTCGCTCAGGATGCCCAGCAACCAGACTTTCTGTTCAGCGATATATTGCCCGGAGCAGAGATTGAAATTCATATCGGTCAGCCGGAACCGGAGCTTATATTTACGGGTGAGATCACTGCGGTCGAGGAAGAGTATGGTCAGGGTGCGCCTCAACTGACACTACTCATGCAAGACAAGCTGCATCACTTAGCTCGCTATCGTCGTAGCCAAGCGTGGGAAGAGCAATCACCGGACGACATCCTGCAAAGCATCGCCAGTGATGCAGGACTACAGAGTGATGTCCAGATTTCGTCTATCACGGATACCTGGCATCAGATTAATGAGAGCGACCTTGCCTTTATCCTGCGACTTTGTCAGCGCTTCGATATTTCACCACGCCTCAACGGTTCAACTTTACGTGCTCGTCCAGAATCGGAAGACAACGCTCCAGTTCTGCTGGATGTACAGGACAATATTTTACAGCTCAGATTAATGGCCGATCTGAATCATCAGATAACCGCCTCGACCACAATGGGCTATAACCTCGCCAATGCAGAGGCCGTCAATTTTGACAGCGACAGCCTGGCACCTGCACCAACGGACACATCCGCCGCAGACACCTTGAATGAGTTGAGTTGGGACGGCGATGAAACACTGCCCCATCCATTTGCGCGCTCTCAGGCAGAAGCTGAAGCGTACGCAAAAGCGCACTTTCAGCGACAAGCCAAGCGCTTTATTTCGGGTGAGATTACCTGTCAGGGAATGCCTGAACTAACGTCTGGGCGGGAAGTTGAGCTAAGTGGCGTCTCTCCCAGACTACTCGGGAAATATCAGGTTGTGCACTGCACTCACAAATTTAATCGACGCGCTGGCTTTGAAACCCACCTTAAAGTCAATAAAGCTGACTGGAGTACGCAATGAACACGCACTCCACCGGACAGTTACAAGCACTGCAAATAGCACAGGTTATTGATAATCAAGATCCGGACCGACGTGGACGGATAAAAGTCAGAATGCAGGCAAACTCATTGGAACTCTGGGCCAGTGTCGTTGTGCCATCCGCTGGTCAGGATTATGGCACTAGCTTCCTACCGCGCCTTGATGAAATCGTTGTCGTCAGCTTTATCAGTCACGACATGCCAATGATTCTGGGCAGTGTCTGGCAAGGTGCAGAAAGCCAGCCAGAAGAAGCGACGGCCGTCGAAGAAAAATACGCAGTAAAAACGCCCTCAGGTACCGTCTTCGAATTCAGCGACAACGAACCGAAGGCCTCGCTAACGACACGCTCGGGCTACAACATCACCATCGATGAAAGCAGTGGTGGCGAGGTGCGAATCGAGCGAGGAACACAAACTATCACATTGGGCACGTCAAACATCGATATCGATAGCTCAGGGCCGGTCAATATCAATGCCGCAACCGTTAACGTCAGTGCGTCTATAGTGCAGGTCGACGCTGGCATGTCTAAATTCAGTGGCGTCGTACAATGCGACACCATTATTGCCACCTCCGTAGTAGGTACAACCTACACGCCAGGTGCCGGAAACATCTGGTGAGGAGGCGTAAATAATGATGAATAAACAACACACACTACATGATATAAAGCTCCAGCCAGCTTTTTTCGAGAATGGCCAGCACGCTACTCTTTTACGCTATCTCGATCCTGATTTTATTAACCGCTTCCAGCAAGATATTCAGCAACAACGGTTTAACGCGATTCAGTTTGGCCGCTGGCTGGAAGAAGAACGTCATAGTCAACATGACCAGCACCCAGTGCTCAGACTTCCGACTCACCGGGCATTCCACCTGATCTGCTGTGAGGTTATCTGTCATCGCCCTGGCTTTCCCGCTCTGGACCCGCAAAAAATCCGCTCTGCCGGGTTTGTGATTCGCAAAGAGAAACCCCACGGCCAACAAGCCTGGATTATAGAAGAAGGCGAAGCGGTCGGTTGGCAGAGCCGCCAGAAACCAACAGCCGACCCGGACATCAATCGACGACTATGCCCGAATGGTCTTTTGCAGAAACGCAGTCTCTCGCCGGTCTTCAGTGGCGAAGAAGTCCATCCACTTCATCCTATCGCCGTGAAAGACAGCAAAGGCAAGTGCCGCACTCTGCTGTTTGGTTATGTCCCTCTCGGGGGCTTCTACTACGAACGCAGTGTGCAATTTGATAACAGCGATGTAGAAGACATTAACCAATTGGCGATTGCCAACCTGCCCTGGCCATTCGGCTATGCCGATGGAACGAACACGACGTGGGACTCTGAACGGGATCGTATTCAGATTAACCGTGGGCGCCCGACTCCGGCGCTGGCTGAATTACTGATGCAGTTGGTGCATCGCTATCACCTTGGCGAGCATGACAGGCCAGATAATCAAGCATTGGAAACACTGTGTGACCAGATATATTTTTATGATCCTGACGCCTGGATGCGTTATCCGATGTATCTGCCGAAGATGCAGAAAATGCGCACAGGCATGCATAATCCATTCGATTTCTCCAGAGCGGAGCTCATCCCGTATTACCGCACCACCAGCCTGATCGATTATCTACGCGACTGTTTTGCCGATAAAGAGAACAACCCATTAGTACGCTGGGCAGCTCAAGTTGGTGATATGGCGGACGCCGTAGGTGGGTTAGATCGTCTCGGAAGTATCCCGGCGCTGCCAGCACATAATGGCCAAGGCAGCCTTAGCGACTCGCTGGCCTTTACAGAGAGTCAGGCGGAATCGATGCGCTCAACATTGGGGCAACGTCTTCGCAATCTGACTCTGGCGACATCGCAGGAAATTCCATTACCAAAATTCGCCCAAGGGCCTGATGATCTGTTCCGCATTATTCCCTTCGTAAGATCCGAGAATGATGATCGTCATGAACAGATTACGTGGGCAGACAAGAGCTGCCAATCAACTTTATTCCGGGTCGCCGCGACCTTTGATCCGGAGGCCAGCCGCCCTTCACTGATTCCAATGCCTTCGCTACGGGACCTTAAACGTGGGTTGGCAAAAGGCGCTAGCATTCTTACTCCCGGCGACACCTTCTCATTGGTTAATTCTCTTAAATTCAAAAAAGGCATCAGCGAAGACACCGTGAGCGGAAACTTCGATCTGGGTGCTGGTATTCAGTGGATTTGCTCATTCAGTCTGCCGGTGATCACGATCGTCGCCATGATCCTCTTAATGATCATGGTGTCACTGCTGAATATTATTTTCTTCTGGATGCCGTGGGTAAAAGTCTGCCTGCCGTTCCCGAAAATGCCAAAAGGATCTGATGGATGACGCTGCGTACTCCAGTACCCAAAATAATCAGCTGGCCACTCGGTGCCATCGGCACAGATGGCAGTCTGAGCTGGTCGGAAAATGACAACAGTATTCGCGAGAATATGCTCAATATTCTATTGACGCGCCCGGGTGAACGTATACAGCGTCCGGAATTCGGCGCTGGTCTGCTCAAATTTATCCACCAGCCAAATAATGAAACAACGCGAAATCTGATCGCTGGCGTTGTTAAAAAGTCTCTGTCCGTGTGGGAAACACGCGTACAGATAGATGGCGTCGATGTTACACCTGCTAAGGACAGTCTGGCCGAAGTGCACATCAATATTCGCTATCGCTTACGACATAACCAGACCCCAGCATCTCTGGGGTTACGCCTGAATCTGGGCGTATAGGGAGGATATCCGGCTATGCCATTACCTGTTCCAAATCTGGATGACCGTCGCTTTGATGATCTGGTTGCAGAAGCCAAAGCTCGTCTTGCCGGCCATCTGCCAGAGCTTACGCAAATTGCTCCCGGCGACCCGGTACACACGTTTATTGATCTTTTTGCCTGGCTGACAGAGACCATTATTTACCGTGCGAACCTGATTCCCGAGCGCCAGCGTAAAGTGTTTTTGAATCTGTTACAGATTCCAATCCGCCCTGCCGTTCCTGCGTCGGGTTTTGTCTGTATCGATGCCAGCCCTAATAGCCTGACTCTGCCAGAGTACCTTCCTGCTGGTACTCAATTACGTGCCGGTAAAATCACGCTGTCGACCTTCAATGAAGTCCAGCCAACCTGCCTAAGCCTTGGTGTGCTGGTTAAAGAACTACTGACGCCGGAAGATCTTGAGGCAATGGGAATGACCCTGCAAGACTTGCACGAACAGTATGGTTTGCGCTCTGGCGAGATGCCGAAGCCATTTCGTGCGCGTCAGTTTGCAATGAATCAGGAAACCCTGAGTATGGGTAATACCCTCGATCAGAGTTTTTATCTTGCCTGTATCGCACCTAAGGCCCTTGCTGAACGATTGGGTGCACTCAGAACATCGCTTTCGGGTCTGCGTTTTAATATTGGCATAGCACCTGCGGATGCACTGCAGGAAGATGACTTTATCGTCGATGGCGAAAGTACACTGTATCCCCGCCACCTCGTGTGGGAGATGATTTCTGAGGGGCCAGATGGCACAACCCGCTTCCTCCCTCTTGAGGTCATTCGCGATTCATCAATGGGGGGCCGGAAAAATGGTGTCGTCACACTACGACTGCCCTCTAACCCTGATTTATTTAATGATTTTGCCAATGCCGATCCCATGTTTAATGGGACCAATAGTTTTCCTCCGGCACCGGAGGATGACGAGCAGGCAGAGCGCGTTGCCTTCTGGCTTCGCCTGCGTTCACCTGATGAGCCGGATCTAAAACTCTCTTACCTCGGTGTTAATGCCGTCGATATTATCGCGCAGGGTCAGCGTTCCGATCTTTTGATTGGCACTGGCACTGGTCTGCCCGAGCAAGTGCTGCAACTGCCAGATACCAATATCGATTCAAATTCACTTGAACTGCAAGTAGAAGAGAACGGCGCATGGGTTACCTGGCAGGGTATGGACTTTACTGCAGGACAAGGTGAAGACGCACGAGTGTATCGCCTTGATGCCGCATCCGGACTTGTTTATTTTGGCGACGGCCTGGACTCTGGTATGCGCCCAGTAAAAGGCGCGCGAATCCGTGCAGCGTCATATCGTTGTGGTGGTGGCCTTGCGGGGAATCTTGCCTCAGGACAGATTAAAGAAATTGTCGATGGAAGCGCACGTTTGCGAGTCCGTCACGAATGGCCGTTAAGTGGTGGGCGTGATGCAGAGTCGCTCGCTCAGGCCGAAAACCGTATTCCTCAGTACCTGACACATAGAAACCGCGCTGTGACTGCAACGGATTTTCAGGCACTGTGCCTCAACAATCCGGTTAACCCTGTTGCCCGTGCTGAGGTAAAAGAAGGCTTTTTACCGGGCGCTACATTGGCCGCTGCACAACGTGACGTACCTGGCGCTATCAGCCTGTTCGTCCTGCCCCCTACGGAAGTCGCTATTAATAACTGGCCGCGCCCTACCCGTGGTCTGTTAAAAGACGTATTTAATTATCTTATCGACCGCTGCATGGTTGGTACTGAACTCTATGTGCTCAGTCCGCAATTTGTTCCTATGGCAGTCAGTATTCTGGTTACCGTTCGTGACCCGGCAACAGAACGCGATACATTAAATGCCGTTGCCGACGCCGTCACTCAGTACTTGTCACCACTTGCGCCGGGCGGCAGTCAGGGACAGGGATGGCCACTCGCAGGATCGGTGCGAGCCAACGAACTCATGACTCAGGCTGCACGAATTCCCGGCGTATTATCCGTAAATGCGACTTCGATCTTCGCTCAAACTCCCGATGAAGACGGCAAGCCCAAATGGCGCCGATTAACAGCTAATGAAAGTCTGACACTGGATGACTTCCAGCTCCCTGAATTGTCGGCTATCTATGTGGGTGCAAGCGGCTCTGGAAATGACGGTTCGCCGGGCTCCTTAAGTGGACATGGTAGTGGCGCCAATCATTTAAAACCGCCAGTTCCACAGGGGATTCGTGACAATGACGCAGACAACAATTCGGGGCAGCACGAAATTGCGATCCCCGTTGTTCCGGATGTTTGCTGATGGATGCGAATAATACCCCTTACTTTTTACTTCGCACCGAAGATGAACTGCGACAGGGCTCCAGCAGAATGGAATGGCACCCTGAGCACAGAGCATTGATGTTGCGCCAGAAGCAGCCGCTACGCCTGCCTGCCACTCAGCCGGACGCGCTCGCTCAGTGGCAGGCTACAACACCTATGGCCGTTGACCACCATTATCAAGTCGCCGTGCTTAACGACGAACGCGATACAGTCTTATGCCATGGAGGTCAGGGTTGGGAGACGCTTGATCACGATACGGGCACTCACTTCTCATGCCCACCGGACTGTCGCTACACAGATATGGTGATCAATGGTAACGGCCGCCTCGCTCTACCCTACACAGATAGCGATAACACACACGGCCTTACGCTGTTTCATCTTGGCAAACGTTGGTTGTCCGACTGTCGTCTACCGGAAGAGCCCGTGCGCGGTAACGTCGATCGTAATGGGGGAATCTGGATCGCATCAGTAAACAGCTTGATGTACTGCGAGGGACAACCTCTGCCCGCGGCTTATGCGGCCGACGACTCACGCTTTGAACCTGAAATCATTAACCCCACACCGTTAAAGTGCGCCTGGCAGCAAGCCTTACCTGACGGTTGGTCGCCTCTGGCGCTGTGCTCAGATAATGAATCTCTGCACGTTCTGTTGCACGACGGTGCGGGTAAACAACGTATTATCTCCCGTTCATTAAGCGAGCGCGCATCAATGCCCTTTTACGCGTATGCGCTTGATGAACGCTGTCCATTTGTTATCGATATTGCCTGCGTAAGTAAGGACCGATTCGCACTACTGGCACCGAAAGAGAGTGATGACATCAACTTCACTCAGCGCGATTGTCCGGTTGTTCGTCTTGAGCCAGATACTGACAACTTAGTGGGCACAGCCCGATTGCTCTTCGAACGCTATCCGATGATTGGACTTGCTGAGCCCCGGTTTGCGAGCAGTGCGGATGGTCAGGTCCGGTATCAGGCGCCGGAAGACCCGGACTATCCGGGGTTATCTCCGCGGCCACGCGAATTGCATGCGTTGCGACAACCCAGATATGAAGACAACGCATCGGCATTACTGCGCGAAGTTCTTGATTCAGGAACACCGGGTACAGTCTGGCACCGTGTCTATATCGACGCCTGCATTCCAGCCGGCTGCAATGTGGAAATTGCAGCTCGGGTATACGACGATGCGGATGCGCGAGGTCAGGCTGATATTCATATGCAGCCACAACCAGTCTGGAATCCACTGCCGTCAGAGCATCCTTTCCAGAGTGCATTATCGGGACATGAATCTGGTCGCCGGGGCGTATTCGAAGTGTTGCTGCAACGTCCAGAAGGGACGGTGCGAAATCTGGAAGGACGCTACCTGCAACTGCAACTGCATCTGACTGGTAGTGGCAGAAAAACACCATCCGTTCATGCTATCCGGGTGTATTCACCGCGCTTTTCCTATCAAGAGGCTTACCTGCCCGAGGTATTTCGTCAGGAAGAAAGTCCGACTGCCGAGAACGCATCAGGCCCAGCCAACGGAGCCGATGTCCGGGAGCGTCTACTGGCAAGCTTTGAAAGTATCCTGACACCTCTGGAGGGGCGAGTCGCTGCAGCCGATCGACTTCTTCACCCTGCAACCGCACCGGATGCCAATCTGAACTGGCTTGCACTGAGTGTTGGAGAGTCCCTGCCCTCACATTGGCCAAAAGCACGCCAGCGCCGCTGGCTGGAACACGCAACCCTGATGCAGCAGCGCAAAGGCTCTCTGCCCGCATTGAATCTTGCACTCGACATCGTAACCGATGGCGGCGTCCAGAATGGCAGTGTCGTGGTGATTGAAAACTTCCGTCTACGTCGGACGATGGCCACCATACTCGGTATCAACATGGATGATTCTGATCATCCACTTACCTTAGGTACAGGAATCAGCGGCAATAGCATTGTGGGTGACAGCCTGATTTTATCGGAGATGAACGCCAGAGAATTTCTTGCTCTGTTCGCTCCAGATCTGGCGGCTGGCCAAGCCACAGAAGATGATCGTGAGGCGGTACGTGAATTTTTCGATAAATACGCTCATCAGGTCAGCATCTTGTTGCATGGCCTGGCACAGAAGCAACGTCAGGAAGTCGAATCATTATTGGCGCAGCAGTTACCTGCCCATCTTAAGTGGCACATTATCGAGACAGATCAGCCCTTTATTCTGGGTAACGCACCGTTACTTGGTGTGGATACCTGGCTTGAACAACAACCAGATCACAGGCAGGTAACGTTGGGAGAAACCCACTTGGGACGCACCGACCTGCTGATGAATCCGTTGGCATTTTTACCCAGCAATATTCATCAACGCATGAGCTGATAAACCGAATTAAAAGACAGAATTTTATTGGAGGTCTTATGTCTGGAATGGACGATCTACCGACATTGGAACAGGATGACAAATTGGCAGAACCCCTGCGTCGGGTCTCATACGAAGCAGGCATGATGTTGGGACTGGAAGCGACGCGCGATGAACAGGCTTATCATCGTCGTCGGCTGACCCGTCACCAGTACTGGCTACAGGGATTCGGTACCCTCGCCGGACTGAACGTCGCAATGACGCCAGAAACACACCCTGATGCGAACGACGACGTCAGCGTGCGGCTGCATGTCAGCCCTGGCGTCGCCATAGACGGGCTGGGGCGTGAGGTCATGTTGCACGAGCCCTACTGTATTGATCTGAAACAGTGGGTCGACGCGCAGACCGAGTCCCAACTTCTTGAAGGATACGATGGCGGCCCCGAAGTGCTATGGCTAAAAGTCTGCATCCGTCATAAAGATTGCGCCATAGCACGCCAGCCAGTGCTGGCGCGTAAACTTAATCTGAGTACAGATGCCGTTCAACCGTCCCGCACCGCAGATAGCGTCCAGCTGGAATTGATTCCGGAGAGACCACCCACCGAGGATGATCGTTACCACCCATGGGCAAGTCACGAACCGGTCAGCAACAGTATGCCTGCACTAAGCGATATTGAAACGCAGACACTGCAAGCCGCGGCTGCGGCCAGCACCGATGCAGAAGCACAATTGAAAATGCATGCGCGATTGCTACATGCCCTCGATAGCAGTGGGCTGAGTACAACGAATCTGGCCGATGAATTAGACGCAGGAGCCCGACTTCTGCTCGCACGAATACGGATTGAAACCAGCCAACCGGGTGATCCCGTGATTAACCCCATGCGGATTCAGATAAACAATCTGGTTCGTCCGTTCATAACAACACCGAGCCAGCTGGCATGGCTGAATCGCCAGTCGCACACAAATAACTAACGGACTCGCACAGCGCAAGGAGACACCATGACAGAGATACTCTTCCAACCACTGGGCAATCCGTTGGCCGCCAGTCGCCCAATGGAAAAGATTGCGGATATCGACTCACGCCTGACACGGACCCACTACTTTGATGGCCGTCTGTTGACTGCCGAAGACCTGGAGCGCGATCAGGTTTATCTGGATGAGCGACTGCGTGAGGCCGGCAAAATTCTCGGCGAAGGAATCGCCTCAGGTCTGGAATTGAGTTTCGACCGCTACTCAGGCCTGCTTACGCTGGAAGCAGGAGTTGGTGTCACGAGACACGGACGAATTCTGCAGCTCGATCAGCAATTAACGGTCAACGTCACCGACAATGCTCTGATTTCTCAGCAGAACAAACAAAAACATCGTCGTTTTAACCGAGGGCTCTACGCCGTCACGCTTAATTACGTCGAAGTTGCCACAGATCGTGCAGAAGTTATCCCAACGGATCTGAATGAAAAACGGGTATCCGAATACGCTGATGTTACCGAGGCACTCCAACTCGGGCTTGTGCCACTTCCACTGCCACTGATACAACAAAGTGAACTGCACGCAAGGGCCAGTCTGATCCGCGCACTTCAGGATAATAAGTTAATGCTGGAGCAACTGCCCGGCGACGCCTTACCCCTGGGTATCTTAGCCATCCGCGATGACACACCCGTCTGGTTGGACTCCGAATTGCTACGCCATCCCACGCGCCGGAATGACACCGATTACACTGCAAAACAGGATCTTTACCGCCAGCACGAAAATCTGTTCTACGACATATTGGAGCATCGGGAATCTGGCGGCTTATCTCTCGATTTTTCGGCCAGCGACTATTTCAGTGTGATGCCTGCTGCAGGCTCAATGCCTAAAGCCTGCGTAGATCCCGAGCGCGCCGTGCAGAGTTATTTCCCGGATCATTATCAGGTTCATATTGCGCCCGTCAGAATGGCAGAAGTCGAATTACTACTGCAGGAATCCAGCCCACTTCCCACTATCGATCTGACCTCAGGTGATACGGTAGACATCATGATTCTGGTGCCGCTCAGTAACCAGAACTACGGGCGCTACGCCGCCCAACTGGAACGCCCGGCCAATATCATTGAACGTAAACTAAAAGCGTTTGATCCATTGCGCCTGACGATCTACCCACGACCGGCACCACACGAAATTGACACCGATGAGGCAGTGTGGCGCGCAATCTTTAATGCCACGGAAGACGATACCCTACTCTATGTACGACGTCCGTTGCGTGCCGCGGAAACTCAGGTCAGTGGTATTGTTCTGGCCAATGGATTCGATCTCCCCAAAGTCAAAAACTCCAACAACAGTAATACGACGGCCACAACATCAGAAAGTGTGTCCGAACACGTCATGACAGATGGCTCTGACATCAGTACCAACTCACCTGTCGATCGTGGCGGCGTAATTGCCGATGAAGACGAGATCATCAAGCGCTTCCTTGACCTTAAATCCGTTGCAAAATTTCGCATGCCGCAAACAGAGGCAGAGAAAAAGGCACTCCTGTGGGTCGCGGAGAAGCCCGGGCAAGAGGTCGAAGCCTTACAGCAAATTATATTCTTACTGCTCCGGATCAGTAGCTGGTTCGACCCCGTGCTATGGCGCACGATCAGGGCCCTTTTTCAGAAAGGTCTGGTCGAGAAAGCGCAACAGACTCTCTTCGAAAATGAAAGCGGCCACCCAGTGATCACCGCGAAGTTGCTTGTACAGCTTATGGCAGACAATGGCGTCAATAAAACTCTACTCAAACAATGGGAAGAGTTGGCGGCCAAACTGGAAAAACCGTAAGGGGATGACCATGAATACTATCCTGTTGCATCAACCCATAGCGAGTCATCCTGATCTTGAGCGCCTGCATTTATTTTCAGGTCGACACCTTGGTGAAGACGAATTTGATCAACAACAGAATTACGTGGAGGCTCGGCTTGCTCCGCTTTTAGGTAATCAGCGTCCCGGGATTATCTCAGGTCTAAATGTGCGCTCGCGAGAGCAACAAGGGCCGACTGACACGGTACAGCTGGCTGTGAGTCCAGGCAGTGCAATGACACCTAAAGGAGCAGCCCTTACACTGGAATCGCCGCTCTACTGCACATGGCAGGATCTGGTTGAAGAATATCGCAGCAGGAAGCAAGTCGGTGATGCGACGGGTGTGTTTTACCTGACATTGCATCAAAGTCAGTCCAGTATTGATCCACCAAATGCAGATCCATGCCAACGAACTGCATTTGATCCAACTCGGGATACCCGCCTCGTGACGCTTGCGTCACTGCGATTACGAAGACTGGATATCGATAACCACCAGGTAAGAACAGAACACCCACACCGCTTACAAAATATAATCTGTGCGGACCGGGTCACCGTCGACTTTGCCCGACAGTTTCCCAACTCAGTACCGCTCGCTCTGGTCGCCATCGATGATCAGAACGAAACCACGCTTCTCTGGACCTCGACAGAAGCCGGTCGCTATGAGTCCAAACCTGCGTCTGGATATCAGACGTTACTGAATCAGACACAAGCCGCGTTCAGACAACTTGTTGCTCTGCACAATACGGGAGTTCATCAACACAAACCCCTCCGTAATTTTCTGAAGGCACACCTGCACCTCGACTACCTGCCTGCGTCGGGCCAGCTACCACTCAACTGGCTAGAAGATATCGCCAGTAAAACACCCCAAATGAATGGTCTGCCAGAGCACCTCGGGGTCGATATGATCCCTGTTGCGGAAGACGGTATTGACGAATTAATAGCACGTCATTTACCACGTCGTGTGATCGATCTGACTGAACCAGCGGGAGACCGCATCCGACTGTTATTGGCGATGAAGCGCTCGGTATATAAACCAGACCTGCTGGATATTCCTGAGCTGGACACGCAACTTGAGGAGGATCTCTACCGCTACTGTCAGAAAGCCTACATGCGCTGGTACGAATGGAAGGAGGGGTATTACACCCTGTACCATATAGCTCCACATTCCAAGTCAAAATACGGCAACGAGCTCAGTCAAGAAGATATCGAAAAACTGAATCTACCTGTTCCCGTAGAGGCCCCATTACTACCAAGTGCGTTATTTAAACGTCTTAAGTTATCTGCCCTGAATAGACTGGCGCTGGTTAACTCTGCGACAGCCCCCTACCCCTACGATAAAGAAAATTTTGTTGTACCCGATTTCTTTGATAATTGGGCTCCATTGGTGGATAACGAACGTACACCTCTACAACCGTCAGAGCCAGAGGGTCACGGACTCATTGGCCAATACGCCATTACCGAAAAGGATCTTGATACGACAGAGGAGCGTATTCGCGCTCAACGCAAGAAACTGGAAGCGACCCGGGATATTCTGTTGCTTAAGCGCCAGCAGCTTGATTCTCAAACGGTTGCGCTCGCCGCACTGGCAGGTGGTGTCGCTGGCGATGGCAAAGGCATGCAAGTCGCTCGCTGGTTACCTTATGCCAGCCTCAACACCGATAAAATACCCACCGAAACCAGTAGCATAGCCACTTCCGTGGCCACCAGTTCGGTGTCTCCGGTCAGAGTTTCGACAGAGTCAAAGACAACGTCGGATTTACCGTACCGCGTTGGCGAGATGGAAAAGATGTCGCTTGAGGAGCAAAAGAAACTTGCACTCATGAGTAGCCGCGAATACCAATATGCCGAAGCAATTAAAGGAGCAACTTACAGCAAAATAGAAGCTGATAAATATTCTGCATTTGAACTGACACTGAACAAGGACCGAATAGATCGCTTACAGATTCCTACTGCGGCCGTTAGTAAGCCCGCGTTCAACGCCAAAGAGTTCAGCTTTGGTGTCATGGATCACATAAGTCCGGATATCAACGAATACAAAAAAATCTACTCCGGAATGCAGGACCTCCTGACTACGATCAAGGATATTTTTGATGAACCCGACCGAACTACACTTCACGCAAGCTTAGTCAGTTTGAGTACGGATCTGAAATCGCCCACTAATCTGGAAGCGCAGATCATTTCCGAAACTGATAGTAAATATACCAATCTACCCGCCGACGGAAAGCCAACTAAATCCCATTTCGGAAACCTGGTCGCGAACCAACGTCGCTATGAGGCGATCTTTACCGCAGGTAAGATCCTGACACGTTGGATCAGTGTAGTTGAGAACGAATACAACTCGTGTGAAGCAAGCCTACAGAACTTACTTCGGACTCAGAAAAAGCTGATTGCTGAACAGGAAAAGCGAAAATCAGAAATTATTTATGCTCGTCAGGCTCTACGACACTTCGACAGTGTCGCGGACGAAGCGCTTGGAGATTACTCTGTCGCACAACAACTCATTGACGAAGACTGGAAACGTGTCTTCAAGGAAAACAATGAGCGAACCCGTATCCTGACCACTCAAGTAGAAGGGCTTTATTATGTGCGGGTACGTCAGGCAGAAATAAGTCGAACACTGGCAGATCCTCTCCCCCTGAGACGGGACAACCCTGCAGACCTCGTCCCCGGGTGCGCCAGCGATAATGATGCTGATATCCCAACGGCCTTGCTCCCCTTCTGGCAGACAACGCTGGAAATACCCGCGACGTATTGGCGGGCCATTGAACCGTTCAAATCTCGGCTGAATACCCTGCAAAATATCGACTATCTGGCGCAGCTCAGGCAGGTTCGAATGACCAGAGCCTATCCTGAGCTACCTGTTTTAAAGGCGAAAGTGGCCACAACGCATACAAATGCTGCACTTCGATCCATTGAAGACAGTCCTGCCTTTATTGAACTCGCCACACATAGCAAGCAACGGGTTCAGCGTTGGGCAGCCGTTCCTATTCCAGTATCTGGCCCAATCTCGGCACAGAAAGTTGCCGATGTGCTCTCGCTCGAAGATCTGAATAATCACAATCACCGTATCCTGAAACGAGCAAGCCGTACACTTCAGGAAAAACTTGAGCAATGCCAACTTTGCATTCAGAAAGTGCTGGCATCGCTACCCGGTTCCATACGATTACGTTGGGGACAATTAGCGGAAGACAATCGCTTACCTGTTGAAGCGATAGGTCGTTGGCCTGGTCTCAAGAATGCTGAAGAAATTGATTTCAATTCAACCCGCACCTTAGCTGAGTTGATTGAATGGTGGTTTAAACAACTGGACGAGCAAGCCGACAGTGATAGCCGCCAGACCATGAGAGACATGATTCGTGCTGCTGTGATTTATGCCTCACTCGGAAATCCGCAAGAGATAGTAAAAGGCAGTATTTTCAGTCCACCCCGGAGGGTCGCATTTGGCGAGCGTTTCAAAGTCACATTGAATCAGCCAGCTCCTCCCGGGAGGTTATTGCAGTTGCTGAATAAACAACAAGAAGTCGCAGCGGAAGTGACCGTTGAACAACATGACGAACTAGGTACTCAGGTAACCATTACGAAAGTACTCAGGGAAGACATCGATTTTAATGATCAGGTTACTGTCATTGGACGGGTACGTTAAATATGTTGTTTGACCAACCGCAAGCAGAATCCACGCGTATTCGAACGCTGACGATCCAGGCTCCTCGTGCATACCATGTCCGAATAGAGCGTGATGTTGCGACTGCGGATTGGCCATCCACTCATGATGAGCAAATTATTTTCATCAGAAGAGTAAAGGCATCAGGGAGCGAAGAAAACATTACCCACTCCCTTAGGGAAGAAACACTCAAACAGATACGTGAAAAACCGAGCGACAACGTCCGCATTTTTGCTAATTACAATGACATGCTGGCCCAGCTTCTTGCCGATACTGTTACCGGTAAACTGAGTAGCCATTGGTTCTGGCGAACGTGGAATGAAAAAGTCCTGCGCTCTGCTCACAGCGCCCTGATGACAGTCGCACTAGAGAGCGTGACGAATTTGGGTTCTGCACTCACGCAGCTGGCTAAGAAAGGCAAGCTGTCATCGATATTGGTTGCACTTTCCGATAACGAAGCCGAGGAGCTTCTTCTACAACTCAGCTACCAATCTGGTTACAACCTGGATATGGCAGCGCTGAAAAGCCTCGATCTCCCTCTACACCCTATATGGCATCAAGAAAAAGCGCCAACTGAGTTAGACTCAAATCCGGCAGATGTTCGTTATCAGCGTAAAACCTCTGAAGACGGCGCTGCATCAAATCCAACTTCGGAACATGCCCAGATTGACGCCAGAGCCACGGGTAATCAAACGACAGTCAAAAGCCTGTCGATCGTAGATAGTATTGCTAACAACGACCTGGCTCTGTGGCAATCTTCATTGGCTGGCGCGAAGTCAAAAGCACATCTGTATCTTGTTTCGTTTCTGATATCTCAGGAACACCTTCCTCTGGCGCTATACCAAAGCCCCAATGAACTGTTGCCACAGATCACAAGAAAACTGGTGAGTACTCAGCAAATAAAGGCTTCTAACGAACATACGGAAAATACATTTATTCGCTCAGACGAACATATTCAGCCGCCTCACAACAATGCACAAGTTCACCCTGACGCTTTACTGTCTCCAAGTGAGCTGACCGAATCACCTGAAGCTTTCTCCAACCAAGTGAATCAACATCCTCACCACGAGTCCGATAGAAATCAGACATTCAGTAGTACAGATGTTACTCCACATAAAAAATCCGGAATCATCCGAAAGGAACACAGGAAACCTATGCCTGGTACTGATCCCGTAGGCGACTTCCCGTTGAGTGCTTCCCAAACTGACCGGAACAGCACCGACAGTGACTTTATTCAGTTTGGTAGTCACTACGGAGGGTTGCTCTATCTGCTCAACTTCCTGAACCGAGCACCAGTGCAGGCGTTGATACGCGACCACTGGAAATCAGTACCAAGCCCGTGGAGCTGGCTATATGGTGCAATCGAGACTCTGTCCGACGGCGATGCTCTGAAGGCCGACCCTCTGTACCAGTATATTTTGATGCGTGCTGTTGAAGAGACTCACGACAGCGAGATGCACTCAACCGAGGGACTCCTGAATCACGAGCTGTTGCTTCAACTGTCAGATATTTCATCGGCTCTTTATCCGCGCGAGCTTTGGCAACAGGAACTGGTATCCCTTCGGTCGGATATCTTGGTCACGTCGGAGAAAATTATTGTTCGTGCCGATATGTGCGATGCCAATATCAACGCTCGCCTACAAGGTCTGGATGTTAATCCGGGCTGGCTTCCATGGTTAGGCTATTCAGTGCAGTTTCAATTCGAGCAAGGCTATAACGCAAAACCTGTTGATTCCGAAAAGCAACGAGAACCTCAGTTAGGTGTTCAGGAAAAGACTCAACACAAGACACCACGAGAAAAACGCCATGAATGATCTTGCTGTAATAAGGCCGCAAACAGACCAGTTTCATTCTCTTCAGCAGTGGGTTGAACTGGGGCTCGCCGCATACATTGAGTCACTGACTCAAGAGTCATTGGCTCAAGAGTCGCTGGCACAAGTAGATGCCTTTGAGCAGCAACGCATCGTATTTGAACAGCAGTGGCACGCCCTGGAAGGCCGAACAGGAAAGTTGATTCGACTGCTCAATTTGTCCCAGACGGATGTATTTCTGCTGTTTCTCACAGGAATTATGGAAACGCAGCCCAAAGTAGCCTTCGCCATTACAGAGTTGCAACAACCCTCCGATCAGACACGACTCAGTATTCATCTGATGCTCGATATCCTGCAGACGCTTTTCCCAGCAACACAGCAATGGGATGCTCTGGACCTGATACATAGACCGCTGTTTGATGAATCCGTCGTTTCACTGTCGGGGGACGGTCCACTCAGCCTGCGCGGCCTGTCGATCTCCGTTCCTTTGTGGTCGGTTCTTAAAAACAACCGGAATCAATGGCAAGGAACCAGCCAGTTGATTGACTCTCACAGAGCACTGTTACCGGACGAGACCCGAAAGCGTCTGACCAGTTTATGTCAGCACCTGACAACCCATCCATTTATGGTAATTCGTGGACAAAATAACAGCGGACGGTCAATTCTGGCATCCGAGCTGGGGCTGCTCGCCGGTCTCGATCCTATAAATATTCCTTATGAATTATGGCAAGAACAACCGCAATTAAGGCTTGCGTCGGCCATAGCAGATTGGCTACCTGTAATCACACTACCCGATCTTCCGGGTGAAAGTTACGAGCCTAAAGCACCCGTCGGTGATTCTTCAGCTGTACTGATTTCCGGGGTACAGACCTCCGTTGTAATCAGAGTTGGATACCATTACGCGCTCCCCATGCCTGACCCGCAGCAGCGCAGCGAGCTCTGGCAAGAGCACGTTAAGGATAAATCCTTATCTGAAAAACTCGCAGGCTCTGCTCTGCTCAGTGGTCCGATGATTCAGCGAATCGGTCGACAAAGTAAGTCCGCAGACGACATATCAGATATGCATCAGGAGCAACATATTCGTATGTTGCGAGCACAGAATATCGATCCGGGCCTTAGCCAGCTTGCTCAAGTGGTCACACGCGATATCCCGAAAAGCGCAGTCGTCTTCCCTAAACTCATCAATGAACATCTGGATGACCTCATTGCTCGCGCACTGCAACGCGAATCCTTATATCTTAAGTTGGGTCAAACACTATCTGCCAATCAGAACCCAGGGCTACGTGCTCTTTTTGTCGGGGACAGCGGAACAGGAAAAACGCTCGCTGCCAGCTATGTCGCTACTCAGATCGGGGCTCCACTTTACCGGGTAGACCTTGGATCTATTATCAACAAATACATAGGTGAAAGTGAGAAAAACCTTGGGCGGCTGCTCGACTATGCTGCAGCAACCGACACCGTTCTTCTATTCGACGAGGCAGAATCCGTATTTGGTCATCGCACGGATGCCAGAAGCAGCAATGAGCGATTTGCCAACAACCTAACCAATTACCTGCTTGCGCGAATCGAAAACCACCCCGGTATCGTTTTACTAACAACTAACCACAGGGATCGGATCGATCCGGCATTTAACCGACGCCTTGAGATCATAATCGACTTTCCTCAGCCCGGGTTTAATGAGCGCTTAACGCTATGGAAAAATCACATGGGGCAACGCAGTCCTTCTGAGGACTTTCTTAAAGCATTAGCGAGCCACTGTGAGCTGTCTGGGGGACAAATTCGCAATGCCGTCTTATGTGCTGCAGCGAACAGCTCTGATGATGCAGTGCTGAGCGAAAGAGCCATTATCAGAGCCGTCGCAAGAGAGTACCAGAAGCTGGGCCGATCATTGCCGGCTGCATTGCAAAATCAGGGGATGATGTAATGGAATCTAAATCGCTGAGTAAGAAAGGACACAAAACGGCGCAGCCTGATACGAAGAAGCCCGCTGCGAGAAAAGCGAAGAAACCCGAATACCTCAAAAGAAAAGTTCAAAAGAAAATGGCTGTCAGTGACCCAGCCGATAGCCAGGAAAAAGAAGCTGACAAAGTCGCTGCAGACGTTAAGCAGAATCTTCAACGAGGCACCGATGAACCTGCCATTGCAGCAAGAAGTGTAAGTTCCTCTTCGCAGTCCATCACTCGGACCAAGGAAGACGAAGTACAAGCAAAGCTCTTCAGAGAGGAGGAAGAAGCGCAGACCAAAGTGCATCGTCAAGAAGAGGAAGTTCAAACCAAATTATATCGGGAAGAGGAGGAAGAAGCAGCTCAGCCAAAGCTTTTCCGAAATGTGGATGAGCTTGCTCAGGCAAAGCTGTTTCGACAAGAAGAAGAGGAAGCCGCCCAAACCAGATTGCAACGGACAGAAGAAGAACCCGTTCAAACCAAGTTGTTAAGAAAGGAGCTGGACGACCAGAAAGCTGACGACGAAAAAATGGATGAAGTGGAAGCCCGCATTGCTCAAACGCGGGGCAATGGCTCACCCCTACCCGACGAAATCCGTCAGAAAATGGAGCAACAATTTGGCAAAGATTTCTCACGAGTTGTCATTCACACAGACATGCAATCTGATGAACTATGCAAAGAGTTAAATGCTCGTGCGTTCGCCATTGGAAATGACATCTACTTCGCCAGCGGTGAGTTTAATCCCGAGAGCGAGCGTGGTCAGGAGTTACTTGCCCATGAGCTGACGCATGTTGTTCAAACCGGAAATTCCATTGCGCGAACGATATACAGAAAGATTGCCCCGGAGGATACGCCCGCAGGAAATACTGCTGCCAGTTCAGCTTTAACAGATATGCTAAATCTGCGCGTACCAGCGATCAAACAGCGACATCTCCCTCTATATTCTCAACTCGCTAGTGAGGCTAAGCTTGGTCGTATTGCAGGATATGACCGTCCTCATAAAGGGGGAGATACAACAAAACAGAAGCGTTTTTGGGAAAAGGATATTGTTTTCGACGAAGCCGACGTTGGACGCAAACTAGGAGCGCTTACGCCAGCTGTTAACTGGCCGACCAATAATAGGCACCAAGTCAGATTTCAGATTAAAAATGACTCAAAAATCTACGCCTATACCCGCAAATCCTTTCTCAAGAAAATAATGAAAGTCCCTAAGTGGGATCGTGAGGGAAACCCGGTACCTCAGTATCAGGTTGATCATATTGTGGAACTGCAGACATCCGGAGCACACGGGAGACGATATGCAGTAGGCAATAGCCTGCAAAATATGGAGCTACTGGACCAACCATCGAATAGCTCCTCTGGAAGTACCATCATGTCTGGTATTCATGAACGTGTAGATAATTATCTAAAGACACTGGATGAATCTACTCGACCAAGTAAGAAAGACTGGCTCAAAAATCACTCCATCTACTTCGATCAGGTCACAGTCGATAGTTCTATGGGTAAATCCGAGGGAAATAGCTCTTGGTGGACACTTGATGAGATTAAAGCGCTCTCTCCATTGGATGCCTTAAAAGGTGCCCCACCGATTACCTATGAAGGCGATGACCGAAGCTTTGCTCTGTTTTCGGGAAAAGGAGGCGTCGAAATTGGTCGCTTTGGTCATGCCCGCGAGGCAACTGAATTCTCACCACGAGGACGTAGCGCTCGCAGCCTTGCTGGGATGGTCATTTCATCGATAACACTGAACGACAAAGCGGAGCAAGATAATCTCCAGGCAGAAGGCGTTCATATCGGTAAATTGAATGGCAGATGGGATCTCCCTGATAAATGGGCACCAGACAATACCGAAGTGGAGATGATGGTATTCGGGCTCGGCCCCTATGCTGGATACGTTGTCCCCCCTGCTAATTTGCCGGCAGATTTTGAACCAACTAGTCCCGCCAGCTTCTCTGACATTGAAATAGGATCAGAAGGATTTATGGCTGAGGGCGAGATACCCAAGCCAACCATCCCTCTTCTCGAAGATTTATCCATCGGTGCATCGTGGATCGGAACGGATATTATGCTTCGGGCAGAGTACTCAGCCGAAGATCTGAAAATCCCCATGCCCGGACTGACTATCAATGGCGGGTCAATTGGTCTCTTCTATAGTGGACAGGAAGGTTTTGGGGTTGATGGTACGATTTTCTTAGCGGTGAACAAGCTAGGTGAAGGGTCACTAACGGCAGGATACTCCCAACGTTCTGGATTTTTTGCTGAAGGGACCTTCGACTTCGACTCAAAACTATTTGATGAGGCAAGTGCAACCCTTCGCTACCGAGATAAAGCCTTCAGCGGAGATGGCACCTTAAAAATCAACAGCCCTGATAAAATAAAAGGAATAAAAGCGGCCTCCCTTCAGGTGAGTTTCTCAGAGGAAACCTTCTCTGCTGAAGGCACGGTCGACCCCGATATCCCGGGTATTCAACAGGCCGGGCTAACTGTCGACTATACGGAAGAAGACGGCTTAACCATTGGCGGCGACCTGCAACTCACTGCGAATCCTGCGATCCGTTCTGGTTCAATTCATGTCGAAGTAAATAAACAAGGCGAAGAGTGGAAAGTCAGCGGTGAAGGAACAGCGCAACCTGCCATTCCAGGAATTGATTCTGAACTGACCGTTGGCTACGAGGATGGTGGGTTTATTGCTGAATTTAGCGGCGGCTTCGAGCGAGGTATGCTCTCCGGAAACGTTACCGTAGGTGTAAGCAACCGGGCAGTTGGTGAGGACGGTAAACCCAGTGGTGACCCACTGCCCGGCGGTGAACTACTG
Source organism: Thalassolituus sp. (assembly GCA_006212115.1). GTDB lineage: Bacteria > Pseudomonadota > Gammaproteobacteria > Pseudomonadales > Oceanobacteraceae > Thalassolituus. The sequence goes on from PDUK01000022.1 coordinate 40,669, forward strand.
GTGTATGGATCGGGCTCAGCCACCATTCAGATTGCCCCCTGGCTACAAGGAACGGCGGGCGTAAAATTTGACCCCAACGGTGAAGTAACTGTTTCCGGGGAAATCGGTATTCCAGATGAATTAGAGATTTTTGCCCGCAAAGAAATCAATAAATCCATTTTCAACGTTGCTGTTCAGGTGCCCATTATTCCCGGTATCGTCGCTGAGGTGGGTGGCGGCCTGTCGGCAATCGCGGGTATTGGCCCCGGAGTCATAGACGAGCTCAAAATCGGAATCGAGTACAACCCAGCCCGAGAACAGGACACCAAGGTCACCGGCGATGCCCACCTGAAAGTGCCTGCTGACGCCGGTCTGCGTTTATCTGTCCGAGCAGGAATTGGCTTGGGTATCACTGGCGCAAGCGCCACAGGCGGTTTAGATATTGGAGGAACCCTCGGGATATCAGGGGCCGCAGAGGCAGGTGTACACATGGACTGGACCCCGGCGACGGGGCTCGACCTGACAGCAGATCTTGAAATCCATGCACAACCCAGCTTTACCTTCGATATTGGCGGCTACGTCAGTGTTAAGGTGTTTGGGTGGAGCGTCTACGACGATCGCTTCGAATTTGCCTCCTACACGTTTGGTTCGGATTATCGATTCGGGATTAAGCTGCCGGTACATTACAAAGAAGGCGAACCCTTCGATATCTCGACTGATGATATTGAATTCACCATTCCTGACATTAGCACCAACGACCTGCTGAAAGGTCTGATTTCGAGGATTACATGATGAGTCTTGCAGAACAGCTTCAACATGGCGTAGCGGCACTTTCGCGTGGCGACCTACCCACTGCTGAGGAGCACTTTCGCAATGCAATTGAGTTAGATCCGGATAATGCCAATGCTCACAACAATCTTGGCTTTACGCTTGCTCAGCAGCAACAATGGCAACCGGCCCTCATCCATCTGCGCTCTGCCCTGTCATTAGACCCGGATTCGTCCATGGCGCACTGCAATATCGGACAGGTATTGATTGCTACAGGTGAAACGAACGCGGGTATGACGCACATCGAGAGCGCAGTAGAAAAGAACCCTGAGAATGCCATCGCCTGGGACGCACTGGCTCGTTTTAGAGTTCTGGCAGCCGATTTTACGACCGCCGAGTATGCTGCTCAGAGAGCAATTGGCATTGCGCCTGAAGAAAGTAGTTTTTACGTACGTCTCGGCATCACTCAAGCGGCACAGAAGCGCTTTAAAGATGCGTTGTCTCAATATCAGAGAGCACTTAACTTAAACCCTACGAACTCTGAGGCCTGGGCTCAAGCTGGCATTACCAGCTTTATGATGAACAACATAGGAGACGCAACGGAAGCGCTTCGTCGGGCACTGACCCTGAATCCCGCAGATACAAATGCCAGACGGCATCTGGCGCTGGCGCTACTCACCCAAGGCGACAAAGACGCGGCTATTGGGCACTTCAGAGCTATTCTCGATCAGACTCCGGACGATCAGGGTGCCATCCTCGAGCTCGCGGTGCTCTATATTTCAGAACACCGGAATGTTGAGGCTCGTGAATCACTGAGCAGCCTGTCGTCAACCGCACAGCAGAGCCCACGGTGTCGTTACTATCACGGCCTACTGCTACAACGAGAAGGTTTAGTTGATGAAGCGGAAGAGGTGTTAGGTGCGTTGTCTCAAGAAAATAATGATTATGCAGAGAAAGCATCCAGGCTAATCAGAACTGTGCACTAAGTGCGCAGTTCAACCGCGAAAAATCTCAAGGTACAGCTTCGCAGCAGTAAGAAATAAGTAGGTAGGTAAGGTATTAATCGGAAACTTGTTTCTCGGACGAGAAAGAAAGGTGGTGGGTCGTGCTGGATTCGAACCAGCGACCAATTGGTTAAAAGCCAACTGCTCTACCAACTGAGCTAACGA
>PDUK01000089.1 GCA_006212115.1 Thalassolituus sp.
CCAGGATTGCGTCTGCTGCTGCAGAAACGTAGATCTGGATAGCGCGGATTGCATCGTCGTTACCTGGGATAACGTAGTCGATGCCATCTGGGTTTGAGTTAGTATCAACGATACCGATTACTGGGATGCCCAGCTTGTTCGCTTCCTGAACAGCGATACGCTCGTGATCAACGTCGATTACGAACATTGCATCTGGCAGACCGCCCATTTCTTTAATACCACCGATAGAACGCTCGAGCTTGTCCATCTCACGGCTACGCATCAGAGCTTCTTTCTTAGTCAGCTGCTCGAATGTGCCGTCTTTCTGCTGAGCTTCAAGGTCACGCAGACGCTTGATTGACTGGCGGATAGTCTTGTAGTTGGTGAGCATACCACCCAACCAACGGTGAGCAACGAATGGCATGCTTGAACGCTCTGCCTGCTCTTTGATGATCTTACCTGCCGCGCGCTTAGTACCAACAAACAGAACTTTGTTGTTCTTAGCAGCCATACCTTCGATCATTTTCAGCGCGTCGTTAAGTGCTGGAACTGTCTGCTCGAGGTTGATGATATGAATCTTGTTACGAGCACCGAAGATGTACTGACCCATTTTTGGGTTCCAGTAACGAGTTTGGTGACCGAAGTGTACACCTGCTTTCAGCAGGTCACGCATGCTAACTTGTGCCATTGTATTACTACCTTAATTGTAGGGGTTATGCCTCCACGAACCCTGAGCTCCGACCTGTCGAAACAGGCACCCCGGCGCATCAGTTACAGCCCGTGTGTGTCGTTTATATATAGTCGTACTGCCGTCTTCCGGCAGAACGGCGCTTAGCGCGGGCGCTTTATACCATTTTGCGTGGCTATATGCCAGAACTTACACACCTGTTTTACAGGCTTCTTATTCAACGGTTCAACCGCAAGCGCACAAGAAGTACAATGCTCCCAAAATGAAACAGATGGATGGCCAGCTCAAATGAGTGTAACGATCAATACGGCGGAAGATATCGCCAAAATGCGCATCGCCGGACGCCTCGCGGCTGAAGTTCTTGAAATGATCGGCGACTACGTCAAGCCCGGCGTCTCCACCGGGGAACTGGATCGCATCTGTCACAACTATATTGTCAACGAACAGAACGCCATCCCTGCTCCGCTGAATTACAACGGATTTCCTAAGTCGATCTGTACCTCGGTGAATCAGGTCATCTGCCACGGCATTCCCAGCGACGACAAGATCCTGAAGAAAGGCGATACGGTCAACATCGACATCACCGTCATTAAAGATGGATATCATGGCGACACCAGCAAGATGTTTGTCGTCGGTGAGACACAGCCTGCCGTTGAGCGCCTGATTCGTATCACTCAGGAATCTCTGTATCTCGCCATCGATATGGTAAAACCAGGCGTGCAGCTAGGTGACATTGGCCACGCCATTCAGACTTACGCCGAATCCAACCATTATTCGGTTGTTCGTGAATACTGCGGCCATGGCATCGGCAAAGTGTTCCACGAAGAGCCACAAATCCTGCACTACGGTAAACCCGGTACGGGAATGGCCATTCAGGAAGGCATGATCTTCACCATCGAACCAATGATCAACCTCGGCAGTCGCCATAACAAGCTACTTAAAGACGGCTGGACGGTCGTCACTAAAGACCGCAAAGTATCTGCCCAGTGGGAACATACTCTACTGGTGACCTCTGACGGTGTAGAAGTACTGACCCGACGCAAAGAAGAAGAGCAGTTCTGGAAGTGACCGATACCTCTGACATGCCAGCACTACCGGAAATAAACGAAGATACGCTGGTAGCGGAGCTGAACGAAAAATCCTTACCGCTGCCCATCATCAAACCTCTTCTTGCTCGTATTCAGGAAGAGGCACATCACTACTTCCGTGAAACATTGGATGCGGACACTCTGGTCCGCCACCGAGCAACACTAATCGATAAAGTACTGAGGGCACTCTGGCGCTTTCGCGACGTTTGCACATCCGATATCGCGCTGATTGCAGTAGGAGGATATGGACGCGGAGAGCTGCATCCTCATTCAGATATCGACCTCCTGTTGTTAGCCCGCAATGAAGACGCCATTAATCAGCACGCTGGCGATCTACAGGATTTCATCACCCTACTCTGGGACATCAAGCTCGATATCGGCCACAGTGTTCGTACCCTTGATGAGTGCGTGACAGAGGCGCAAGCCGATCTGACCATCATCACTAATCTTCTGGAAAGCCGAACGCTGATTGGTGATCAGTCACTCCACTCAGAACTTTGCGCGCGCATTACGCCCGAATCGCAGTGGCCTGCCTCGCAGTTCTTCGATGCCAAATCTGACGAACTTAACACTCGCCACGATAAGCACAACAGCGCTGATTACAACCTGGAGCCGAACGTTAAAAACTCTCCAGGCGCCCTACGGGACATACAAACAATCACTTGGGTAGCCATCCGACATTTTGGTAAAGGAAGCCTTCAGGCTCTGGAAGACAACGGTTTCCTGACCGAGTTTGAACACAAGCGACTCGCCAGCAGTATCAGTTTCTTATGGGAAGTCCGCTACGCCCTGCATATGCTCGCCGGGCGAGAAGAAGACCGCCTGCTGTTTGACCTTCAGACTCAGGTTGCCGAAGTACTGGGCTACAAAGACTCTGGCAGGCAGCAAGGCGTTGAACGCTTTATGTCTCAGTTTTATCGCCACCAGCTCTCCACCATGGAGCTGAGCGATATGCTGATGATGCACTTCACCGAGGACTACATGCAGTGCACACCGGATACCATTACCCCGGTGAACGAGCACTTTGTACTCTGCAATGGTTATCTGCAATTGACGACCCCAGGCCTGTTTGAAGAGCAGCCATCGTGGTTACTCAATGTATTTACCATGCTCGCCCAGATTTCTGAGTCTAAGGGCATGCACTCGTCAACCATTCGTGCGCTGCGTGATAGCCGACACCTTATCGATGAGGCATATCGCCAGAATCCCGAGCATAACGCCATATTCATGAGCCTGATGCGTGGCAAGTCGCGCGTTGTTCGGGAGCTGTCGCGGATGATGCGTTACGGCATTCTCGGGCGCTACATTCCGTCATTCGGCCGCATCATCGGCATGATGGAGTATGACCTGCTCCACAAGTACACGGTCGACGAACACACCTTCCGAATGATCCGACTGATGCGTCATTTCCGTTTTGGCGACGTCAGAGAGCGCTTCCCGATTGCCTCGCGCTTGATTCACAAAGTCACCAAGAAAGAGATCCTTTATCTTGCCGCCCTTCTCCATGACGTTGGCAAGAGCCGGGAGGGTGACCACACCGTCAACAGTGGCGAAATCGCAGAAGCATTCTGCATACAGCACGGCCTGAAGCCCGCCGACACTCATATGGTGACCTGGTTAGTAACCAATCACCTACTGATGTCGAATGCGTCTCAGCGACTGGATCTGAGCAACCCAGATGACATCCATCAGTTTGCCATTGAAGTCGGCGACCAGTATCACCTGGATATGCTGTTCCTGATTTCTGTATCCGACACGCATTCGACGAACCCAGAGCTCTGGACGCCATGGCGCGCGGAGCAGATGCGCGAGCTATACCGTAATACCCAGGCAGCTCTGCGTCGCGGACTGGAGAACCCGCTTCATAAAGACGACGTCATCGAAGAAATTCAGCAAGAGGCCATCGCCCAGCTGCAGGATTATGGCTTGCCCGAAAGCCGCGTCCGTGAAATTTGGGGACAGCCGGGAGACGATTACTTTTTACGTGAAGGCGTGGACAACATCGTCTGGCATACGCGGGAGATCGACTCCCATGGCAGCAGCATCAAACCACTGGTATCAGTGCGACAGACCTCTGACCGACAGTTTGAAGGCGCGACACAGATCTTTCTGTTTATGAAAGATCAGCCAAACCTGTTTGCTGTGACAACCGCCACACTGGATCAGCTGAACCTCAATATTCAGGACGCCCGGATTATGACGTCGGAGTCCGAGAATAACGCCGTCGACACCTATATCGTTCTGGATGAAAACAACGAGGCCATCGTCGACCCCGAGCGCATCCGTGTTATCCGAAATACATTGTGCGACGCTCTTGATGAGCCTGAGGAATTCGACACCATCATCCGACGTCGAACCTCTCGTGTACTGAAACAGTTTGACGTACCAACGCACGTCACCATCAGCAATGATCCGCTTATGCGTCGCACCGTCCTTGAAGTGACCGCTGCAGACCGGCCTGGGTTGCTGGCACGAGTGGGTAACATACTCATGGACTTTGGTGCGCAGCTGCAAGGCGCTAAGATTCTGACCGAGGGCGAGCAGGTCTCAGATATCTTCTTTATCGTGAACGAGAACGGCGACCCCTACTCCGATCCCGCTTCCTGCGAAGCGCTCTGCAAAGCACTGGAAGACGGGCTCGACGAGCAGGTAGAGGAACAATCAGCCGTTTAAAATCCAATTAAGCCTTATTGCGGAACAATATTTATCAATTCCACCTCTCGTCATCCCGTCACTCAGGCGTTAAATTGAACGTCGGAGGTGACCTATGACTGTACGATCTATCGAAAACATTATCAGAAGCTATCCAAGTTCTGATGGGGACGGCGTCAAAATCCGACGCCTTGCTCTTTTCAACCAGCGCGACACCGATCCTTTCCTGATGTTGGATGAACTGGTATCCGACGACGAAGCGGATTACATGGGCGGCTTCCCACCACACCCACATCGTGGCATGGAAACCCTCACCTATCTCCGTAAAGGCGCACTCATTCATAAAGATCACATGGGTAACCGTGGTGAAATCCGCAGCGGTGGCGCCCAGTGGATGTCTGCCGGTAAGGGGATTATTCACAGTGAAATGCCTGAGCTAGACCTCGGTGGATTACACGGGTTTCAACTCTGGATTAACCTGCCGGCAAAAGACAAGATGAGTGATCCGGCCTATCGGGATGTGCCAAAAGAGGAAATTCCACTGGTATCACTCGCAAGCGGTGGCGAAGTCCGTGTTATTGCAGGGAATTGGGTGCTTGAAGGTAAGGAAGTATCCGGCCCACTTGACCGTCTTGCTGCCAACGCCGCCTATTTGGATGTATCACTTGAGGCCGGGGAAGAATTACACCTCCCGGTTACTGGTAACAAACGAGCGGTAGCGTACGTCTACAAAGGAGCTCTGGATACCGGAAGTATTAGTACTCCCCAACTTCCCGAGAAGCCCTTATTGGTATTTGGCACTAAGGGTGATGAGCTTCATCTCAAAGCAGCAACAGACGCTCAGTTCCTGCTATTGACTGGAGAGCCTATTCTCGAACCAGTAGCGCACTATGGTCCGTTTGTGATGAATACGCAGGAAGAGATTGAGCAAGCAATAAGAGACTACAACAGCGGCCAGTTTGGCCGCTGAGTAAGGCGCTGCCTTTTGGCGTAGGCCTTATGTTTCTCTTGCTCTTATTTTTTTCTCTTAATAGGTGCGAAGCCGTCACTGTCCATCAGGTTACCCGTATCCTTAGGACGTGATGGTCTCGGGCCATTACGCTTCTTCTCCGAAGGCCCTTTTCTCTCTGTGGCTTTCTTAGCAGCAGCTTTCTTTGCAGCAGGCCCACGCGGTTTTTTCTTCTTGGTTCCCGCGGCTTTACCTGACGCTTTTACCTTCTTAGGACCCGTATACTTAGCTTTGAGATCCTTGATGGTACGAGACGCCATTTCCTGTTGGATATAGCGCTCAATCGCAGCTTTCAGGTTCCATTCATTCGGCGCAATCAAACTGATCGCAAGACCGCTACGCCCTGCCCGACCTGTACGACCGATACGATGGATGTATTCGTCCCCTTTACGTGCCAGGTCGTAGTTAATAACGAGATCCAGCCCTTCAACATCCAGACCGCGCGCGGCAACGTCCGTAGCGACCAGAATGTTTCTGCGCCCCTCTCGAACACTCTGCATAACATAGTTACGCTCGTCCTGAGTCATATCGCCATGCAGTACGGCAATCCCTTCACGGTGGCGACGTAAAAACTCACTCAGGCGCTCAGCTTCGGTGCGCTTATTAACGAATACAATGGCTTTACCATAGCTTTCGTTAGCCAGCAGCCAGGTCAACAGACGATCTTTATGAGCATTGTCATCCGCAAGAATGCGTTGCTGAGTAATGTCATCATGACTTTCCTGAATGCCCTTTGTCGTAATTTCAACCGGGTCTTTTAACCACGAGCGCGCGGCACGCCCTACGCCCTCATGACGTAACGTAGCCGACAACATCAAAGTCTGACGCTGGGTACCACACTTGCTGACAATAAGCTCCATATCCTCAGAGAAGCCCATATCGAGCATACGGTCCGCTTCATCCAGAACGAGAAACTCAACGTCACCCAGTTCGGCTGTCTGGCGTTTCAGGTGATCGACCAAGCGGCCAGGAGTGGCAATCAGAATCTCAGGGTTCTTACGCAATATCGCAGCCTGATACTTAAACTCCTCACCACCCGTGAGCACGCCCGCATCAAGGTGATTCATATCCGTCATGCGTTTCGCGTCTTTGAGTACCTGGCGGGCAAGCTCGCGAGTAGGCACCAGAACCAGAGCACGAGTTGCACTGTTCGGTGCTTCGACCGTTAGCAGCTTTTGCATCACAGGCAGCAGGTAAGCCAGTGTTTTACCGCTGCCGGTTTCTGCACACACCTGCACATCACTGCCACGCAATATTTCGGGAATCACTTCCTGCTGCACGTCGGTCGCATCGGTAATGGACTGTTTCTCCAGTCCGGCGATAAGTCTTGGATGAAGTTCTGAACCGGCAAACACGCTGATATCCCGCCTGATAAAAACGAGCATTATATCAGACCTGATGAACAAACCACTCTTTCAAGCGTCTCACCATCCAGTTACTTCTGGCCCTTCTCGATGGTTGGCGATACAAGATACACAACCTGTTAAACTAGGGCGCATCTCGACAACCAAGGAATAAACAATGAAAAAGTTGATCGGCCTGACGCTTATCGGCGCAGTCGTTGCGGGTTGTGCAACCACCCTCACCGGGCGCAACCAACTCATGATTGTGTCACCGGATTCGGCCATTGTTGAATCGAAGAAGGCATACGCCAGCACAGTGGGCGAACTGGACCAGAGCAACCAGCTCGTTACCGACGCTCAGTGGGTAAATCGCATTGAAACTATTACTGGCCGCTTAGTCACCGAAGCCATCAAACTTGATCCCAAAACCAAAGACTGGGCATGGAGCGTTGCCATTATCGATGATCCAGACACATTAAATGCGTGGTGTATGGCTGGCGGACGCATGGCAATTTATACCGGCATTGTTACCCAGCTTAACCTGACAGATGACGAAATCGCTCAGATCATGGGGCATGAAATATCCCATGCACTGGCAAACCATACGGCAGAACGCATGTCTCGTGCTGTTCTGATGAATGGTGCGCTGGCCGCCACGGCTGTGATGACTGATAACAATGGTTATGTTCTCAGTGGTACCGCAATGGCCGCAAAACTGGCCCTTGAGTTGCCAAACAGCCGCACTGCCGAATCCGAAGC
>PDUK01000090.1 GCA_006212115.1 Thalassolituus sp.
CGAGGTCTTGTGCTTCGAGCCCGGTCTTACTGACCCAGAGTGCGTTCATCATAGTGCTGACTCCTTATTGATTCGACATGATTTGTGTCGTGGCAGCCGCAAGCTCGTCCACGCGTTTCATCATTTTCACCTGCATTTCATACTGTCGATTCAGCTGAATCAGGCTGGTTAGCTCGGTAACGGCATTCACATTACTGCTCTCGGTGAAGCCTCCCACGACGCTGACATTAAGATCAGGCTGCGCAGGTGGTGTGCCCTCTTCGCGGAAACGAAACAGGCCGTCCTCACTTTTCTCGAGGGTTTCTGGATCAGGGTTCACCAGCTTAAGCTGCACAGGTTCGGCAACGCCCGCGGGCACTTCGCCGAATGGCTGGATGGTTATGATGCCGGCTTTGGATATATCAATTTTTTCAAATTCGGGCAGCACGACAGGACCGCCGTCGCCGATAAGCTGACGACCGCTGCCGTTTACTAAGCGTCCCAGCGGATCAACGCTGAGGTCTCCAGCTCGGGTATACGCTTCTTCGCCATCTGGGCCGACAACCGCAAACCAACCATCGCCTTCAATGGCGAGATCCATGTTGCGTCCGGTTTCCACCAGCGATCCCATGCTCATGTCGCTGGCGGGACGTTCTGTCATCGCAAACGCACGGGTTGGAAAATGTTCACCAAAGACGCCTTGCGCCCGGCTTTGGGTGTAATCAGAGCGAAAACCCGTGGTCGCGACGTTGGCGAGGTTGTTGGCATGTGCAGTTTGCCCAAAGGTGTTCTGTTTGGCCCCGGACATGGCAATGTAGAGTGCGCGGTCCATAGTGGTTGCCTTTTAATAGTTCAGTTAAGTGAACCATTGCGAAGGGTGTGCCAATTATAATTTATCTATTTAAATCAATTGGTTATGGAACATTCAGACGGATTTTGAGTGCGGGTGTGCCGCCACAGGGAAGCGGAAACGGCAAGCGGTTGCCAGGGTGGCAACAAAACCGTGGGAGCTATTCAGCCAGCTTGCCTAGCTAATAGCGATTAGGCTCATCGCGAATAGCCTTCGGCTGATTCGCTCCCACAATGTTATTGCTGATTTGCAGACACAATATTGAGGCTAAAGCGCTCCTACAAGACTAACCAAAATCAGATATTCAGGATGGTCTGGGTCACCTGGTCTGTGGTTTCAATGGTCTTCGCGCTCGCCTGGAAGTTACGCTGGGCGATAATCAGCCCGACGAGTTCTTCAGATAGATCGACGTTGGAGTCTTCCAGCGCTGACGATCGAATCTGTCCAAACGATGCTGTTCGTGGCGAGCCGACAGTTGGAATACCCGATTCAAAGGATTCGGCCCATCCGGTATCACCGACTGGCGTCAGTCCTTCTGGGTTACGGAAGTTCGCCAGAGCGACCTGCCCCAGTGTCTGAGCTTGCCCGTTGGTGAATCGAGCAAAGATGATCCCTTCTTCATCGACTTCGAGGCCAGTGAGTCGTCCTGTCGCGTAACCATTCTGGTTCACTTCGTTGACGGAGAAATCACTGCCAAACTGGGTTGATCCTGCCAAACTGATCTGGAAGTTGGAGTTACTAGCCGGATCACTCAGAGGCAAACCACCTTCGAGCACGTTAGTGGACATCAGTGCGCCAGTTGCGTCGCCGTTCTCATCCACTGGGTCCCAGTTGGTGATAAAGATATCGCCTGTCGCCACATCGTCCAGCGTTCCGTCCTGATTAAAGAAGAGCTCAAAGCGCGCGCGAGTCGGATCAAGGTTGTCAGGGAATGGCAGTGCAGGATCAGGGTCACCTACATCATTGCCATCCACCAGTACGTACATAGCCCAAACGTTCTGCTCATTAGGACGTGTTGGGTCTAGAGGCTCTTTTACGAAGTACTGGGTCATCACATGCGCGTTACCCAGGCTGTCGTAGATGGTGGTCGATGTTGCGTGGTTGTAGGTTTCCTGATTATCTGGGTCGAATGAGTTCAGAGTGAAGTCTGAGTATTCGTCATCGGTCAATGCACCAAAGATACCCGATATGACTGGCTGAGGATCACGTAATACGTAGTTTTCATTGAGAATGAAATTCACGGTGCCGCCTACCGCTGCAGCCACATCAGCCGCCGTGGTACCACCTAACACCACTGGTCCAGTACCGGATGCACCCTGTACTACCAGTGAGTCTGTTACGACAGGACTATCAATCGAGACTTTGATATCACGGCCAATTTCGTTAGTGATGACCAGATCCCCGGCATCACTGACTTCTGCACGGAAGCCCGGCAACGTCGTTGCACGGTAAGCATTGATCTCTTCTGCGAGTTCTTCGAGGCTGGTTGATTCCAGAATCTGACCGTTCAGGGTCAGAGACATGTCATTACCCGGGGTGTTGTAGCCGGAAGATGGAATCGTCATTACCGTTTCAGCAGAGGCGGTTACCCCTGGCTGCTGATTGAAGAGCGAAACGATCTCGTTGGCTTCAGCGTGCTCGGGAATAACAATTTCTGTTTCCTGGCCGTCTGGGTCAATCAGAGTGACACGCTGCTCTGGATATTCGTTTGTCACCCCTTCGATACCGGTCGTCAGCAAAGTACCGTCATCCGGGTTAACCTGCAGAATACCGTAGAGATCGGACTCAGAGACATCCTGCCCACCTGCAGTGATGTTAGTAATCGAGATAATTGATGCTTCACCCGCTTCAACGGCGGTGAGCTGCAACTTGTACTGTGGTGGTACCACTTTCGGTTCGACCTCGACGGCCGCCGCCTGAACGCCAATGTAGTTGTCCGCATCCTGACTGTTTAACTGGCGGTTAATACTTGCCGCCAGCTGCTGCACAGAGCGGTATTCTTCATCCAGAGTCACCACGACGGAGCCACTGCGCCCCTCATCATCCGGCGCTGGGACAGTCAGATTGATTCGGAAGCTGTTGGTACGATCGACCTCATCCTGACCCGTCACGATGAACATGCTATCGAAGCCAAGTTCCCCTAACGCTTGAGACTCAGCGACAGTCGGCGTCAGCGAAATGCCTTCACCTGCACCAACTAGAGTGTTGGTAAACACCAGCTGACCACCTACGGCGTCGACGTTCACTTTACCAGCCAGGCCACCCGCACCAATATAGATATCAATCTGTTGTTGAATGGCGACTGCCAGAGCCTCGAGATTGGCGTAGTTTGCAGGTGGGATCGTGATAGTAAATGGACCACCCGCGTTACCGGTAGAACTGGTCACTTCAAGGTTGAACTCGTTATTGGCCAGTACAGGCTCGACACCTCCATCAATCCGGTTGTTACTTAGGAAGCCCAGATTAATCAAGTCATAATTGACCGAGCTGGTGGGGTTATCAGCAATTTGTACGAAATCACCACGTGATGCAGGAGCCTGTACCTGAAACTCAATTCTGCCGCCGTTATTCACCGCCAGAACTTCTTCGTTACCGGCGCCGGCGGTCGCGGTTATCTGAGCATTAATTTCTGCCACGATTTCAGTCGTCGATACGGCCGCGTAGCTGGTCGGTGCTGCACCAACCCAATCTGCCTCACTCAGATTTATGGGATAGTTCGCTCCCCCCTCAGTAACAACCCGGAAAGCTAAAACTTTATCTACAGCTGGGGCGACTTTGTCTTCAAGATCGAGGGCACTGTAGGTGTTGTTTGCCGTCAGTACGGCGAACTCGCCCGGATCACTCGCTACAATATTCAGAGGCGGAGTTGCTGTTGTCCGCGTGGTCGTTTGAGTACCGGGGATAGAACGAAAATCGGCGGTAACCGGGCTAGCACCAACAAAGAGCTGCTGACCAGCAACACCCGCAGATACTGCACGCTACACCAAACACACCATCCCAACCCGGTGTGGTAGTAATGGAGAATGAAGTACCGTTCGTCGCGTTGTACCCTGCGCGCTCGATAATCAGGTTACCTGTGCCTGGGTCTTCAACGGCGCGTAATTGCTGAGAACCGAATGTCGCATCTAATGCTGCCTGAATGTCATTCAGCACTTCCTGCACGGTAGTACCGGCGGCAGCACCTGACAGTGTAATAGTCTGGCTGCCGTTTCCGTCACCGATATCAAAATCCATCGATTCTGGACCGTAACTCGCTGCTGCCACTGCAGCCACCGTGTTAGGGAACAGGACCTGAGCCGGAATACCTGCTGCAGTCGGTTGACCTGCTGAATCCAGAACCGTCTTAGTAGACTCGACAATCCCTGCATCAGCAGCACCTACGGACAGGCCGTTAGTCGAAATCTGAAGCCCCTGCTCTTGCAGTACTTCCTCACCGGCATTCAGGTTGACGATGGCCGTTGCCAGTGTCGTCAGGCGCGGAGGCTGATTGGAAACCTGAATATTGATATCACCAAGAACACCACTGACGACACCGTTTTCATTGGCTTCATAACCCTGCAAGCGTGAACCGTTGTTAGCAACAACGAAGCCATCTTTATCGAGTGAGAAAATACCCGAACGGGTGTAAGACACACTACCGCGGTCATTAAGAACGAAGAAACCATTTCCATCGATGGCGAGATCCAGTGCGTTTTCGGTTCCACTGATGTTCCCCTGCGAAAACTCCTGACGGACGTTATCCACCAGCACACCGCTGCCCACCGGCTTTAAGCCTGTTCCCAGCAAGGTGCTGGTGTACACATCAGCAAACTCTGCTCGCGATTCTTTAAAACCGACGGTACTGGCGTTTGCAACGTTGTTACCGGTCACTTCCAGATCCGTAGAGGCTGCACGGATACCACTTAAACCAATATTAAAAGCCATATTTGTACTCCACTCGCCGGATCAGGCGTCCAGAATTTGTTTAATCTGATCAAGGTTGGCGCGTTCGCCACCCGTTAAGTTCAGGGTCACTTCACCACCTGCATTCATGGTGACGCTGTCGACGCGAGAACTCATTTGCATATCAAGTTGTTCGCTTTCACCGGCAATGGTGCCGCTGAGTTTGAAAACGTACTGACCCGGTGGGTATACGTTTTCAATTGGATCGCCGTTGTCATCGAGTACAACGTCACCGTTTTCGTCCCGGTAATATTGATCCAGATTCATTTTGCTGCGATCGATGTCCACGATGTCGCCATCAACCATAAGGTTGTAACCGTCCCAGCGAACCGACATCGCACCCGCATTTTTTGATCCCAGTGAAATCTGCTCCAGAGTCTGGCCGCTGGCGCTTTCGATCGTCAGAACCATATCTCCCGTCGCTGCCGGTACATCAGTAAAGCCACTCACCACACCACCGCTGGTCAGCAGGCCTGTTGTATTGCCTTCCACGATGACGCTCTGGCCGACCAGGCTGGATGCCTGCAATGCCGCATTGGAGGTAAATTGCGTAGCAAGACTCTCGGCAGTGTCATTGAGGTTGTCGAGCCCTTCTACCGACGAGAACTGAGCAAGCTGTGCCACGAACGCCTGGTTATCGGTTGGCTCAAGCGGGTTCTGGTTATTCAGCTGCGCGACCATTAGTTCCAAAAATGCATTTTTGCCAAGCTCGTTGTCTTTGTTCTCGGTCTGCGTGGGCGTGCGATACTGATCCAGTATGGCGGCGCTGTTGTTTACTTCATTTATTGCCATATCTGCCCCCTTACTGGCCCAGAGTGAGTGTGCGCTGCAGCATTTGCTTTGCGGTTTTCAGAACTTCAACGTTCATCTGATAGCTGCGCGATGAAGACATCATGTCGGTCATTTCTTCAATCACATTCACGTTGGGGTAATACACATAGCCGTCGTCGTTCGCCATCGGATGATCTGGTTGAAAGCGTGCCTGCAGCGGTGCGTCTTTCTCGATGATGCCGTCGATTTTCACTCCGGCTCCCATTGCGGCCTCTGTGTCCATCAAGCCATTCATATCGCGGCTTTTCGCAT
Source organism: Thalassolituus sp. (assembly GCA_006212115.1). Lineage (GTDB taxonomy): Bacteria > Pseudomonadota > Gammaproteobacteria > Pseudomonadales > Oceanobacteraceae > Thalassolituus. The sequence continues at coordinate 5,855 of PDUK01000090.1, forward strand.
TGAATTCTTTTTCCAGAACCGAGAACCATGGTTTACGTGCACGGTATGTCTCATCTACAGAGCTGGAAGCACTTTCGGCGTTGGCGATGTTACTCGCGGTTGTATTGAGGCGGACTGACTGGGCGGTCATTCCGCTTCCGGCAATATTAAGTACGCTGGTCAATGACATAATTATTCTCCGCGAATGGCATTCCGCATGCCTTTGAACTTGCCGTTCAGAAATTCGAAGCTGGCGCTGTAATCCATGCTGTTGCGGGCAAACTGGGCTTGTTCGGTCTGGGCGTCGACCGTGTTTCCGTCAATTGATGGTTGCAGAGGGTTGCGGTATTTAAGGTCGGAGTCGGCTGCTCCGTTGGTACCGCTCAGGTGTGCACCGTGAGTCGACGCCATACCAAACGACGTATCATCGTGAGTCTCTGCTGCGAGAATGGCTTTAAAATCAAAATCACGGGCTTTGAATCCCGGCGTGTCTGAGTTCGCCAGGTTGTTTGCCAATACCTCAGCACGCTTAGCTCGCAACTGCATCGCAGTGTCGTGTATGCCGAGTCCGTTAGTGAAGTTGATTGCGCCCATTCTGTACCTGCCTGTTTGCCGTTAATGTTCAACACAGGAGATACAGCAAGAGGTGGGCCAACTTATTTTTTATATTAAAATCAGATAGTTACGAATAATCAGACGAATTAGGAAGGCGGTAACGGCAAGGCTTTTCCCACTAGCGGCAAGTGGGCAGAGGGTTACTTTTTCCGGTACATAATCCCGGGATTGCAGCTGATCATCTCGAACTCATTGGCGAGTCCGCTCAATGCTTCTGACGCACCCAGAATCAAAAAGCCACCCGGCTTAAGTGCCGCATGCATCTTCTGCAGTATTTCCCGTTTACGTTCGCTACTGAAGTAAATCAGCACGTTACGGCAAAATATGACATCAAAGTTACCGAGGCGGGTGTAGCTGTCATTAAGATTGAAATTCCGGAAGTCGATACCGGCCCTGAGCTCTGGCCCGACACACCATTCGTCTTCACCGGTTTTTTCAAAGTATTTATTCAATGCGATTTCGGGCATACCGCGGCGAATGGCCATCCACGGATATCGACCCTGTTTGGCTGCTTCAAGGGCAGTATCGGATAGATCGGTAGCCAGGATAGAGACAGCAGGTAGCCTTTGGCCCGACTGTTGACGAAAGTCGAGCTCCGTCAGTTTGATGGAATACGGCTCCTGTCCCGTGGAACAGGCAGATGACCAGATACGAATGGGCGAGCCTTGCTCGGCCAATGCGGGATAAATGTGCTTACTGAGTATCTCGAAGGGATGTCCGTCACGCAGCCAGAGGGTTTCGTTGGTGGTCATAGCGTCCACGACGACACTCTGAAAGCGCCGGTCACGCTCCATGCAGTACATGAGTTCTGTCAGGCTTGGCAGACCTTTGTCTCGCATGATTTTGCGTAAACGGCTGACAACAAGATATTCCTTGCCGTCACCGAGCAGAATTCCGGAAAGCGCCTCAAGGCGTTGCCGGAACTGCTCGTACTCTGTTCCAGAGAGTTGGGTATCTGTGTGTTCGCGCGTCATCACGTTCAGCCGTTGTTTATCCGACTCACCACGTTATCGGCCAGCACATCAGGATCAAACTTGGCGATAAAATCATTCGCGCCAACTTTTTCAACCATGGCCTGGTTAAAGACACCACTGAGTGACGAATGTAAGACTACATAAAAGTCCTGCATCGCATCATTAGCCCGGATATGCGTCGTAAGTGTGTAGCCATCCATCTCAGGCATTTCGATGTCAGAGACAAGCATCATATATCTGTCCTGCGGACGCTCTCCTTCATCAACGATACCTTTCAGGTGCTCCCACGCCTGCTTACCATCTTCAAGAGCGATCACTTCTACGCCAATTTTCTCGAGACATCTTGAAATTTGCTTGCGAGCAATTTTCGAGTCGTCAACGATCAGGACCTTCTTAGTACTGGCCTCTGTGCGGACTTCATCATTAATTATGCCCTCACTGATGTCTTCTTTAACCGGCGAGACTTCAGCCAGAATTTTTTCGACGTCAATAATCTCAACGATGTGATCCTCCACCTCAGTAACAGCTGTGAGGTAGTGCTCGCGCCCGGTACCCTTGGGTGGCGGATGAATGTGTTCCCAGTTCATGTTGATGATCTTATCGACCGACGCAACCAGGAAACCCTGGGTCGCTCCGTTATACTCAGTGATAATCACAAATGCGCCGGCCACCTCTTCCAATGGCGGCCCACCCGTTGCAAGACTCATGTCAAGAATCGGTGTTGTCCCCGAACGGATGTGAACAACGCCTCGCACCACACGGTTGCTACCCGGTAATGAGGTAAGACGTGGACACTGTATGATCTCTTTAACTTTGAATACATTGATCCCGTACAACTGCTTTCCGCGAACCCGAAACAGCAGAAGCTCCAATCGGTTTTCACCGACAAGCTTGGTACGTTGATTGACCGACTCAAGAACACCAGCCATGTGTGCCTCTCTTTTTGACCTGTTCCGGCATGACCTTTGCTCCACTTGGGTATGGAACCAATAAACGCCAGAATCATGACATCATTTTCGTTAGCTTCCTTGAGCATAGTAGAGAACCTGAGAAGCGCAGGCCTTTTCTTGAGCTTTTTCGTATCTGTCTACTCTACTGCTAGCCACGCCGGGAGTTCGCTGACGTACATCACCTCTGAACTTGAGACTCAGTGGGCGTCATTGGGAGGCGACATCGGCGTGTCTGAGTTCCACTATCCAACACTGAAAAGCGGCTACACACTACCTGACTGCACCACCCCACTGCAGGTGGATGTGATTCGTCATCTGCAGCCCGGCCGCAATGGGATTGAAATCACTTGCAACGCGCCGTTCTGGCGTCAATCACTGGCTGTCGAATTGAAGATATTCGCCGATGTGGTCACCACGAATACAGATATAAGACGCGATACCGTTATTGATGGTGGGCAACTTCGGATAAGTCGAATGGAAACCTCGAGCCTGCACAATGGCTATTTCAGTGATATCGACACCGTCAGTGGCATGCTGAGCAAACGAACCTTACGTCAGGGAACACCTGTCACACCCGACATGGTCGACTTACCTGACCTCGTTCAACGAGGGCAGTTACTGAAAGTCCGACTTGTTCGACCCGGCATTCAGTTGGAAATTCAGGGAGAAGCGCTGTCACGCGGACACCTTGGAGAACAGATCCGGGTGCGCAATACGCAGTCTGGCTCTACCTTGTTTGCCAAGGTGATCGGTGAGGGCTTAGTACAAGTCCAATAATTTTTCCAAAAAATCCTAAAGTAATGAAATCTGCTGCCGTTAACTACAATGAAGAGGTATATCCAATGAAGCTCGGAGACATGATGATGAACATCAGCAAATTCACAAACGGCAACAGCGTTGACCAGACGCGAAGTCGAGCGGAACCGACTAAGGCTCCCGAATCCAACAATGCTGAAGGAAAAGCACGTGATGCAGCGCCACTTACCGACCAGGTTAAGCTGAGCGCCAGCAGTAAGAGCATTCAGCAAATTGAAGCTGAGATCAAAGAGATGAAGGACGTCGATGATGCGACCGTTGAGCGTATTCGCAGCGCCATAGATAACGGTGAATACAAGATAGATTACGACAGACTGGCAGGAAAAATGCTTGATTTTGAGGACCGCTTTAACTTCTGAGGCCCTCAGGTATGTCATTGGATACCGACTACTTCGCTCAGCTGATGTCATCCGAGCTTGATTTCAGCAAGCAACTCTTCACCCTCCTGCAGCAGGAACTCGACGCCGTGCAGCACCAACGTACGGCTGATCTGGATACACTCAACCCAGCCAAGGCCCAGCAAGTCGCGGATCTTAAGCAGCAGGCAGGTATCCGGTTAAAGTGGATGCAAACACATGAGTTACCACTGACCCCAGAGTGCCTGTGCCACCCCGATCTACAACAGAACACCTCAGTCCTAGAGCTGTGGCAGCAACTTGCCGCCCAGTATGACCTTAACCGGCAAATATCAGAACGTCTGAGCGAGATGGTGATCGCCCTGCGCTTCCGTGCAGAGCAGAAGCTCCGTATCTTGCATGCCCGTCAGAATGATCCACACTTATATAATGAAAATGGAAAAACTGCCGGAGCTAATCCGGGATTTAAAAGTATTGAAGCGTAGCGGACCGTCAGATATGCCAGAGGCCAGCACCAACCAACAATTCTTGCTGAGTACCCCCGAAGACGTCTACGGGGCGTTGAGAAAAGTTGTACTCCTCGAAACACCGGTCACGCTCCGTATCGACGGCGAAGAAACTGAGTTCAAATCTGCGATTACGGAAACCAGTTTTAAGTCGCGCAGTTTCTTTATGGATCGGGTTATTCCGGTACAGGGCAACGATTTAATTCGCAGTGGAAAGCGCTTCTCCGTTGAATGTGACACTCAAGGTGTACGCATTGAATTCCGCATGACCGGCAGATTGCGATATCAGCCAGAGCAGGAACAATACCGGGCAGAATTCCCGGATGAAGTCCTCTATCTGCAGCGACGTACGGCTTATCGCGTTATGGTTCCACCAGCGCATCAGATTCTGGTGACGCTGCGTTTTCATGACGACGAAGATGACGAGGGTATGACTGGACGCTTGTTGGATCTGTCGTCCAGCGGCTTCAAGGCCCAGTTTAAAGGCGACATCACAGAGATGCTGCACAACCACAAAGACATCCCCATGGCACGGGTTCGCTTCAACCGGGAAAACTCAATGGACTGTAGTCTTGAGGCTCGCCACATTCAGCTGAATGACAACGGCCAGACGCAGTGCGGCTTTTCTTTTACCACCATATCCCCGCAAGGCCAGCGCTTTATTGACCGTCTGATTACCGAGTTTCAGTGGGAAGAACGCCGCCTGAAAGAACAACAGAAAAACGAACTGGACAACATCTGATCAGGAATCACGCCCGGGGCTGACATTCATGACAGCAGCCGTTAGAATCCGAGTCCTTCCTCCCTATAGCTCAACAGGATAGAGCTTCCGCCTCCTAAGCGGACGATTGGGGTTCGAGTCCCTATGGGGAGGCCATCTTTTGCCACGACTGCTATTAAGAATGGAATCACAAAATGGCAAGCTTATCTTTAATCGCCCCCGTTAGTGATACAGAACATCGACGCCTGGCTCAGCGCCGTTACGACGAGTATCGAAAATCGACATTGATAGCCACTAACGCCAGCCTGTGTCCACCCGGAGTATCAGCAACAGAAATAACCAATCAAGCGTTAGACTGGATAGATCATTGGGATAAGTATGACCGTCGCGACTCATACTGGGATTGGCGCAAACTCAAACAAGATCACGGAAGGCTCTATCCTA
>PDUK01000023.1 GCA_006212115.1 Thalassolituus sp.
GCCCGGAAATCGTTGCAGAAGCCGTTAAGGTTCTGAACGTAGCGAACGAAAAATTCAATCTGGGTCTGGAGCTGGTGGACGGTCTGGTAGGTGGTTCTGCCTACGACGTGCACGGTACGCCACTGCCAGAAGAAACTATGGACAAAGCCCGTGCAGCCGACGCAATTCTGCTGGGTGCGGTAGGTGGTCCTAAGTGGGATAACCTTGAAGATCGCGAACTGCGTCCTGAAAAAGGTCTGCTGGGTCTGCGTTCAGGTCTGGAGTTGTTCGGTAACCTACGTCCGGCAATCCTGTACCCGCAACTGGCGGATGCGTCTTCACTGAAGCCTGAAGTGGTTTCTGGCCTGGATATTTTGATTGTGCGTGAACTGACTGGTGGCATTTACTTCGGTAAGCCTCGCGGTATCCGTACTCTCGAAAACGGTGAACGTGAAGGCTACAACACTTACGTGTACAGCGAGTCTGAGATTAAGCGTATCGCTCATGTAGCGTTCCAGTCGGCCATGAAGCGCAACAAGAAGCTGTGTTCAGTCGACAAAGCCAACGTTCTGGAAGTGACTGTGCTGTGGCGCGAGATTCTGGAAGAAGTGGGCAAAGAATACCCAGAAGTTGAACTGTCTCACATGTACGTTGATAACGCGGCGATGCAGCTGGTGCGTGCGCCTAAGCAGTTCGACGTCATGGTTACCGGGAACATGTTCGGTGACATCCTGTCAGATGCAGCTGCAATGCTGACCGGTTCTATTGGTATGTTGCCTTCAGCCTCTCTGGATAAAGACAACAAAGGTATGTACGAGCCATGTCATGGTTCGGCTCCAGATATCGCAGGTCAGGGCATTGCTAACCCATTGGCAACCATCCTTTCAGCTGCGATGATGTTGCGCTACTCACTGGGTGAAGGTGCTGCGGCGGACGCAATCGAAAAAGCCGTCAGCAACGTACTCGATAAAGGTCTGCGTACCGGCGACATCTTCTCTGACGGTATGCAGAAAGTTTCTACTGCCGAGATGGGCGAAGCAGTTGTGGCTGCTCTGCAGGAGGTTTAATTCAATGTCACAGATGAATGTTGGCCTGGTTGGCTGGCGCGGTATGGTTGGCTCTGTCCTGATGCAACGCATGCGGGAAGAGAAAGATTTCGACCTGATCAACCCGGTGTTTTTCACCACGTCTCAGAAGGGCCTTCCAGCCCCTGACTTTGCGGGTAAAGACTGCGGCACGCTGGAAGACGCGTTCGATATCGACGCGCTGAAAGCACAGGATGTCATCATTACCTGTCAGGGCGGTGATTACACTAAAGAAGTCTACGGCAAGCTGCGTGAAGCGGGCTGGAATGGTTACTGGATCGATGCAGCATCATCATTGCGCATGGATGACAGCGCTATCATCGTCCTTGATCCGGTGAACAAAGACGTTATCGAAAAAGGCATTGAGTCAGGTGTAAAAACCTACGTTGGCGGTAACTGTACCGTTAGCCTGATGCTGCTGGCACTGGGCGGTCTGTTCGAGAAAGATTTAGTTGAATGGGTAGCTCCGCAGACCTATCAGGCGGCGTCTGGCTCTGGTGCGCGTCACATGCGCGAACTGATTTCTCAGATGGGTGCTATCCGCGACGAAGTGAAAGATAAGCTTGATGATCCTGCTAGTGCGATTCTGGAAATCGACCGTCAGGTGGCTGATTTCATCCGTAGCGATGCATTGCCGACCGACCAGTTTGGTGTGCCTCTGGCGGGTAGCCTGATTCCATACATCGACTCTCAGCTGGAATCTGGTCAGAGCCGCGAAGAATGGAAAGCACAGGTTGAAGCTAACAAGATTATGGGTCGCAGCGATGATCAGGTGCCAGTCGATGGTCTCTGTGTTCGTGTCGGGGCGATGCGTTGTCACAGTCAGGCAATGACCATCAAGCTGAAAAAAGATCTGCCAGTCAGTGAAATTGAAAGCATTCTGGCCGGTCACAATGACTGGGTGAAAGTGGTTCCGAATGATCGCGATGTGAGCATGACCGAACTGACTCCAGCCAAAGTGACGGGCACATTAAGTATCCCGGTAGGCCGTATTCGTAAGTTGAATATGGGGCCGGAATATATTTCTGCCTTTACGGTGGGTGATCAGCTCCTTTGGGGCGCAGCTGAGCCACTTCGCCGAATGTTGCGCATTTTGTTGACTAAGTGATTAAAAAGCGGGGCATTTGCCCCGCTTTTTTCATGGTGGCTGGTAAAAAAATGCTCTAAGTGTTTCATGCGTCACGCTTTTATCCCCCGTAAGCCGGGCAAAATATTGCGTTAGCTGACTTTATATTTGATACTACGAAGCGCTTATGAACGGAATCTATAAGTAAGCTTGGTCAGGATCATCTAAAAAGAAAGCGGTTTCTCGATAAACCTGCGATACATCGTCGCGAACGACAACAAGGAAGCAATAATGAAGCGCCTACTTGCTAAAAGCATTCTGTTGGCTGGGGGAATGTCCTTACTTATCTTCTCAAATTCTGGCACTTGGCCTGGGTGAGATGAAGTTGGATTCTGCATTGAATCAACCCCTGAATGCTAAGATAGAGCTTATTGATGCGCAGGGTCTGACAAACGCTGAAATAAAGCCGAAACTCGCAAGTGCAGCGGATTTTGAACGAGCGGGTATCGATCGCTATCAATTCCTGACGCAAATGAAATTTTCCGTGAATGGTGACCGCATTCTGATCACCACTCGCGATCCGGTTAATGAACCTTTTCTGAACTTCCTCGTTGAGTTGAACTGGCCTGCCGGTCGAGTTTTACGTGAGTACACCGTACTGCTTGACCCACCTGTCTTTGAAGAAGGTCGCGTTCAACCTTTGGTCGCTGTTCCCGCAGGCTCCGTACAATCGACCGCGACAGTGACGACTCAGCCAGCGCCTGCACCAAAGCCTGCGCCGACTCGCTCGAATACCTGGCAGGAGCCAGCCGCACCGGGTACTTATAAAGTACAGCCGAACGATACCTTGTGGGAAATTGCACTGGCTACCCGTCCAGATTCATCAGTAAGTCCACAGCAGATGATGATCGCGCTTCAGGATGTAAACCCAGACGCATTCATTAACGGCAATATTAATCGCCTGAAAACGCACACTGTTCTCGATATTCCAGACGCCTCAATTATCGAAACCGTTAATAACCGTGAAGCGGTTGCTGAGGTAGTTCGCCAGAATCGGGAATTGAAAGCGGGTGTTGCACAAATTGATGCAACCGGTCGTAAGAACGATGCACCAGCCCCGCGTAAAAGCACTGGTAACGGTGAAGTACGTCTACTTGCCTCACAGGCTGATGGCGACGCCAACCAGTCTGGAGGTTCAGTGTCGGGTGCAGCCGGTACTCGAGGTGCAGCGGATACTGATCTCGCTATTGCACTTGAAAACCTGGATAAGAGCCAACGTGAAAACCAGGAATTGGTTGATCGCCTGAGTGCACTTGAAGAACAGCTTGCGAAAATGGAGCGCCTGATTGCGCTTCAGAATGATCAATTGGCCAGTATGCAGGCCGAGTCCGCGAACAATGCTGCTAAGCCAGAAGAAGCGGCCGCCAATGCACGGCAGGATCAAAACGCAACTTCTGAAGCAGCCGTTGAAACGGGTGATGCCGTAGTAGCTAACCAAACTGCTGAAGAGGCTACAAAACAGGAACAGCTAACTACTGTTTCTGAATCGGCTGTAGAGACTGATGATACCGCACCTTCTGGAGCTGAAAATTCTGAAGTCAGTGAATCAGGAGCAGAGGTTGCAGGCGCCGAGGGTCAGGCTGCTGTAGCCGAGGGCGACTCTTCCTCTGATGGTGGCAGCGCTGAGACAGATTACAACTACAGCGAGCAAACTGATGCAGCGTTGACTGCACCGGTTGCTTCAGAAACCGCTGAGCAGAAAGCGATGGCAGAGCGTGCCGCTGCAGAAGCGCGCAAAGCGGCATCACAGTCAAATCAGTCCATTGTCGATAAGATTCTGGCCGTTCCATACGAATATCTGGCAATCGCCGCAGGCCTGCTGCTGACGCTGATTGTTCTGGTGCTCCGTTTACGTGCACGCAAAGAAGAAGAGGCTGTTGCCGCTGCCGAGAAAGAGCTCGCTGCTGAAGATGTAGCGGCTTCCGGTGCAGCACTGGATGATTTTGACCAGCTTGATGGTCTCAATGGGCCAGACGGCGATGATCTTCCTGATTTTGAAGAAAGTGCGCTAGCTGACAACAACGAAAGCGAGTTTGGCGACTTCGACCTTGGCAATGACGATCCAACCCAGAACATCGAGTCTGATCTGGCTGACATTGATCTTGATGCCTACGAAGACGCTGATGCTGAATACGAAACCGTAGGTCAGACCGAAGATGCACTCAGTGAGTCGGACATCTATATCGCATACGGTAAGTTTGATCAGGCGATTGAACTGCTGAAAGGCGCCATTGCGGCTGAACCAGAGCGCACAGATTTGCGACTGAAACAGCTGGAAGTGTTGTCCTCACTTGACGACGCTCAGGCATTCGCAGAGTCAGAGTCAGACCTGATAGCTCTGGGCAATGCCGATGCCAATGCCGCAGCCGCTGAATTGCGTATGCAGCTGAGCAATCCTGTTGAACCCGAGATTCGCGCGGATGACGCTTTGTCTCTTGATGGTGACTTGCCATCGCTGGATGACTCTGCGGAAGGTGAGTTCGATGACGGAATGGACTTTGGTGCGGCACTCGATTTCGGTGACGATGTTAAGCCTGAAGATGACGGTATTGGCGCCAAGCTTGAAACCGTTCCGGAGCTGGAGTTGGGCGAGTCTTCTGACTTTGACGCTGAAGGCGAAGGTGTCAACATGTCCCTCGAAGATGAAGCGCCAGAGCTGGATGACGAGCTGCTTAATTTCGACATGGAAGACAGCGACCAGCTTGAGAATGATGAATCGGATTCACTGGCCGAGCTGGACTCAGCCCCTGCGCTGGATATCGAAGCGGAAGATTCTGCTGAAGAAGGTGCGGGTAGCTTTGAGCTTGATGAAGAGCTGGTTGGTGACCTCGAAGAATTGCCAGCGGCAGACTTATCTGACGAGCCTGAGCTGGAAGCCGGTCTGGACTTCAGCACCGATGAGTTTGAACTGGACGAAGAAGGCCTGACAGCCGCGCTGGAAGAAAATGAGGCGCCGGTAACGGACGCTTCTGTGGAAGTGAAAGAGGAAGACGATCTTTCACTCGATTTCGAATTAGATGAGCCTGTTGCTGTATCTGATGAGTTGGATGACCTTCTCGACGAATCTGAGCCGGGTGTAGAGTCTCTTGACGCTTTGGTTGAGGACGGTACTGAAGACGGTTCGAAAGTAGACGCCGTCGATAGCATCGAAAACGTCTCTGATGCGCTAGCAGCAGAAGAGTCAGATGATGACCTGCCAGAGCTGACCTTCGACGTCGATACGGATGATGCTGAGTCAGTCGATCTTGCTGATCTGAGCCTTGATCAAAATAGTGATCAGGACAGTGACCTGACAGAAGACCTGACTGCCGAAGCTGTACAGGACGAAGTTGCGCCGGATGATGCACCTCTGGCGTTGGAAGATCTTGAGCTTCCTAGTGACGACGCATTGGCAGAAGCTTCAGGCTCTCAGTCTGATGAGCCAGAGGCGTCAACCGATGAGGATTCTGATGCCTCTGACGAGCTGGAAGGTCTGATGTCCATGGACGCGGATGATCTTGCTGAGAACAGTGATCTTATCGGTGGTATTGATCTGGATGAACTGGCGGCAGCGGATGATGAGTTCGACTTCCTGGCTGGTACCGATGAGTGTGCTACCAAGCTGGATCTGGCTCAGGCCTATGTCGATATGGAAGATGTCGATGGCGCGAAAGAGCTGCTTCAGGAAGTGATTCAGGAAGGTAATGACGCCCAGAAACAAGAGGCAAAAGACCTAATGGACAAACTATCCTGATTCTATGAGTGATTTAGAAGCCGGCCATCGTCGCTATGCGGCGGTGGTTGAATACAACGGTGCCAGGTTTCATGGTTGGCAGCGTCAGAAACACCACAACGAACCTACGATTCAGGCCGCTCTCGAAGCGGCCATTTCTATTGTTGCGAACCATCCAGTCACAGTTTCCTGTGCAGGGAGAACCGATGCCGGTGTGCACGCGACACGTCAGGTCATTCATTTCGACACCACCGCCATTCGCAAAGATTACGGTTGGATGATGGGCGTCAATACCAATCTCCCTGAGGGCGTTGCGCTGCAATGGGTTGGTGAGGTTGGTGGCGATTTTCATGCGCGCTACAAAGCGCAGGCCCGTCGCTATCGTTACCTGATCTACGATAATCCCTCCCGCATGGCATTGATGCACGATCAGTTAACCTGGTGGAAATACCCGCTCGACGCCGAGCGAATGCACGAGGCTGCTCAGCATCTTATCGGGACGCATGATTTCACCTCGTTTCGCGCGAAAGATTGCCAGGCAAAATCGCCTGTTAAAGAGATGCATGCCATTTCGGTGAAACGTTATGGGCGTATTATCGTGGTGGATTTGGAATGCAGCGCTTTTCTTTATCACATGGTCAGGAATATTGTTGGTGTTCTGCTTCCTATCGGTGAGGGCAATCAACCGACTGACTGGATGAAACAAGTATTGGAGCAATGCGACCGTTCGAAAGCAGGTGTGACTGCGCCCGGAGGTGGCTTGTATTTCATTGGGGTGAAATACCCGGAGGCGTTCAGTATTCCGTGCCAGCCTTGGGGGCCAGCGCTGTTTGAACCTCTTATCAGCAACTGAATGGACGAGATTAAGATGCGCTATACGCTTCTGTGGTTTTGCGGCCTGCTTGCCGCTTTGACGTTATCGGCCTGCGGTGGAGATTGGGGGCCGGAAGACGACGGAGATGGGTTTGGTGATACCGGAGGCAACACTCGCACTGACGTTGATTTCGAGGTTATTCATCAGGGCACCAGTAATAATTCCGGCGACAGTCAGGATAGGCGGGTCAGGTTTCTGACCGATCAGATTACTTACGAAGATGAGTTGGCAAAATATTCGTCTACATCTGCGCGTAATATTGAGTTTTCCGATGCTCAGCTGCTGCTCGTCGATATGGGAACGCAGCCTACGGGTGGATACTCGGTAGCCGTTTCGGATGTCTATGAAGAGAGTGATGTCGTCAATCTCATCATCAGCTACACGCATCCGGAGTCGGATTGTTCTGTCACTCAAGCGGAGACAGATCCGTATCTTTTCATCCGTCTTGATTCCAGCCTTGATGTGATCCTCACTGAGGAAATCGCTTATACTGCCTGTTGATTTGACTACCGGTAGATAGCTTTGATGTTGCGGACGCGGATTAAAATATGTGGAATTACCCGGCCTGAAGATGCGCGGGCGGCGGTGGAGTCGGGCGCGGATGCCCTGGGACTCGTGTTTTACCCTCCAAGCCCTCGTGCGGTGGATGTTTCCCAGGCTAAGGCCGCAGTTGACGGCGTTCCTGCATTTGTTTCCGTAACTGCTCTCTTTGTAAATCCGACTGTGGAAGAGGTGCAAAGCGTTTTGGATAACGTTAGAATTGACCTTATCCAATTCCATGGTGATGAAGATGACGACTTTTGTCGACAGTTCAAACGCCCCTACATTAAAGCCCTCCGTGTCCGGCAAGCGTCGGATGTGGTGGCGTCGTGCCTGCGCTTCCCTGGCGCACTGGCAATTCTCCTAGACAGCTACAAGCCCGGGGTGCCGGGAGGAACGGGAGAGACTTTCGATTGGTCACTTGTTCCTGAAACACCACCCAAACCTATTGTTCTTGCTGGCGGTCTTGAACCCAGTAACGTTGCCTCTGCAATAAAGCAAATACGGCCTTTCGCTGTTGATATCAGTGGAGGCGTCGAGGCCTCGAAGGGTATCAAGGATCACAGCAAAATTACCGATTTTGTTAATGAGGTGTATCGTGTCGATCAACTCTACAGAGAAAACCACAGCTGATTTCAATGTCGACCTGCCAGATGCCAGTGGGCACTTTGGTATCTTCGGAGGGCGCTTTGTCTCCGAAACCCTGACTGCAGCATTGGATGAGCTGCAGTCAACTTACGAAAAACTGCGTAATGATCCTGATTTTCAGGCGGAGTTCGACAAGGAACTCGCGCATTACGTAGGTCGACCTTCTCCATTGTATTTTGCAGAACGCCTGACCGAAGTGTGCGGCGGTGCAAAAATCTTCCTTAAACGCGAAGACCTGAACCACACAGGTGCCCACAAGGTAAATAACACCATTGGTCAGGCGCTGCTGGCTAAGTACATGGGCAAGAAAAAGGTTATTGCCGAAACGGGTGCAGGCCAGCACGGTGTCGCATCTGCGACCGTAGCGGCTCGCTTTGGTCTCGAGTGTAAGGTCTTCATGGGGGCAACTGACGTTGAGCGCCAGAAGCTGAATGTATATCGCATGAAGTTACTGGGTGCAGAAGTTGAATCCGTTACTTGTGGTACGAAAACCCTGAAGGACGCGATGAATGAAGCAATGCGTCACTGGGTTACCAACGTCGAAGATACTTTCTACATTATTGGTACAGCGGCCGGGCCACACCCGTATCCAATGCTCGTACGTGATTTCCAGAGCATTATTGGTCGCGAGACCCAGCGCCAGTGCGATGCTCAGATTGGTCGCCAGCCGGACGCCGTCGTTGCGTGTGTAGGCGGTGGCTCTAATGCGATCGGTATGTTCCACCCATACATCAAATACCCTGAGGTGCAGATGTACGGTGTTGAAGCCGGTGGACTTGGTCTGCACGGTGATGATCACGCCGCTCCGCTCAGTAAAGGTAAGCCAGGCGTTCTCCATGGAAATCGTACATACCTGATGGAGGACGAGAACGGCCAGATTATGGGGACGCACTCAGTATCGGCCGGTCTGGATTATCCGGGAGTTGGCCCAGAGCATAGTTGGTTGAAAGACGTAGGTCGTGCTCAGTATGTTGCGGCTACGGACGATGAAGCTATTGATGCTTTCCACAAGTTGACGCGCCTAGAAGGCATTATGCCAGCCTTGGAAACATCGCATGCAGTTGCATACGCCATGAAGTTGGCGGCAACCATGGATAAGGACCAGGTAATTGTCGTAAATCTGTCAGGTCGTGGTGATAAAGATATACACACGATTGCAGAATTAGATGGTGTAACGGCGTAAGTGCAGAGGTTATTGTCAGCTTTATCAGCATATTGACCCGTTTGGTTAACTTAAAGCTGGCTTCTGGCCTCATTTCATCCATTTGTGCCTGTTTCTTGCAGTCGACTCAATACGCGACGGTTTCCGGGGGAGCCACCGGCTCTTCATACGGAAGCCGCAGGACGCGTTTCACTGCAGATGCAGACAACTCCGGTGGTGTTAATGGCCACGGTACATTTGGATGTTTTTGCTTATCCATGGATTGACGGCAGCCCGAGTGGATGCCGGTGAAGATTAGAGTGAAAGATATGAACCGTATCAGTAAAACATTTGACGCCCTGGCCACTCAGGGCAAGAAAGCCTTGATTCCATACGTGACTGCGGGTGATCCCAATAAAGAAGCCACTGTGCCTATGATGCATGCACTGGTTGAAGCGGGTGCCGACGTAATCGAACTGGGAGTGCCATTTTCTGATCCAATGGCGGATGGTCCGACCATTCAGCTTGCTTGTGAACGTTCTCTTGCGCACGGAACCTCACTGCGTGATGTTCTGGGTATGGTTACTGAATTCCGTCAGACCAACACGACCACGCCGATTGTACTGATGGGTTACCTGAATCCGGTTGAGGCGATGGGCTACCCAACGTTTGTGGAGCTGGCTTCGAAGGCGGGTGTAGATGGTGTTCTGGTTGTAGATATGCCCCCTGAGGAAGCGTGTGACGTCGATGCTATGTTTGAGCAGGCGGGGCTCGACTTTATCTACCTGCTGGCGCCTACCAGTACGGAAGAGCGCATCAAAACCATCGGTGAGGTTGGACGCGGTTATGTCTACTACGTATCGCTACGCGGTGTAACCGGTTCGGCTGCCATTGATGTTGAAGATGTGGAGCGTAATCTGGATCGCATTCGCCAGCATGTTAAAGCGCCATTGTGTGTTGGCTTCGGTATCCAGAATGCGGAAGCAGCAGCTCGTGTTTCTGACGTCTGTGATGGTGTGATTGTGGGTAGTGCATTGGTCAGTCGGATCGCTGAGCAAGCTGATAACCCGCAACAAGCTATGAAAGATGTGTCTGAACTTGCACACAGCATGCGCGTCGCGATGGATGCACATGAAGCCTTAGAGGCATGACACCCGGGAATACCCTTTAATGCGTTTCGCTACTCCTGACGAATGGCTTCGACATCTCGAAGCCATTCATCCTTCCGAAATTGATATGGGTTTAGAGCGAGTCAGCGAAGTGGCTGATTGGCTCAACTGCAAAAAGCCGGCACCCTTAGTTATTCTGGTGGGGGGCACCAACGGTAAAGGCACAACCTCCGCATTGATAGCAGCATTGTTGCGCGCACAGGGAAAGCGCGTCGGCATGTATAACTCTCCTCATATTCACAAATACAATGAACGTGTGTCTGTGGACGGTTCTGATATTTCCGACTCTGACTTGTGCGC
This sequence comes from Thalassolituus sp., assembly GCA_006212115.1. Lineage (GTDB taxonomy): Bacteria > Pseudomonadota > Gammaproteobacteria > Pseudomonadales > Oceanobacteraceae > Thalassolituus. The sequence goes on from PDUK01000023.1 coordinate 10,575, forward strand.
GTCATTTGACGCAGTTGAGCAGGGGCGAGGGGATGTCACTCTGACGTATTTTGAATTCGGCACGTTAGCTGCTCTATGGCATTTCAGTCGTCAGGAGTTGGATGCTGTTGTGTTGGAAATAGGACTTGGCGGGCGACTGGACGCAGTCAATGTCGCGGAACCAGATGTCTCTGTTGTCACCAGTATCGGGCTCGATCATCAGGATTGGTTGGGTGATACGGTCGAGCAGATTGCGTATGAGAAATGCAGTATTGCTCGCAAAGATAAATGGTTGGTTTGTGGTCAGGAGAATGCTCCAGAGACGGCGGCCCAAACAGTATCTGAAATAGGTGGGCAGTTTGCAGTACGAGGCGATATGTTCTCGGCTGAGATTCACAGCGATGGGCTGACGGTTCAGTACATGGCGGCAGGTCAGTCGCACAGACTGACGTTTGCAAAGTATGGGATTCCTCATCATAACGTGGCGACTGCTGTGCAGGCGCTGGCTCTGATAGACCAGTTGCCTGATGATGATGTTGTGACGGCTGTGGTTGCTGACCTAAGAGTGGCGGGGCGTTGGCAATGTTGGCAGCGTGATGGCGCGACTCTGATACTTGATGTCGCCCATAATCCGCAAGCGGCAGGCTACCTTCGGTACCACACGAAAGACTTGGATTGTCTTGTGTTGGGGATGCTCAAAGACAAAGATGTGGCGGGTGTGCTGAAGGCGTTACCACCGTTCAAAACACTCTACACGGTGACACTGACTGGCTGGCGTGGACAAACCTCAGACGAGTTGGCTGAAAAATGTGAATCAGCAGGATTTACAGTTAACCAATCCTTTGAAACTATGTCTGATGCCCTGGGTCACATACCCGATCAGGGTGTAAGTCTTGCCGCGGGCTCGTTTCATACCGTAGAGGCGGCAGGGGACTGGATTGCAAACAGAGGACCTGAATGGAACTCCATCTGAAAAAACGTATTGTGGGCGCCTGGCTTACGGTCACTGCCGTTTTGGTGGTTGCGCCTATTGCTCTCGACGGTTCGCGAACTCAGGTTCTGCTTGAATCTGCCGCGCCGGTAAAGCCAGAGACGGAGGCGTGGGCAACGCAGGAATACGAACGACAGGTCCGTCGCGATGTAGAAGAGCTCGCCTCTGGCGCAGCGGCAGAAGAAATTGCGATGCCGCCAGTGAAAGTGGTGGATCGGGATGATGCTGCGCCTCAGGGCGTACCTGCAGACCGAACCTCATTGGATGCTGATAAGGTTCCATATGCATGGACTCTTCAGGTCGGCGCCTTCAGTAAACGCGACAATGCACATCGATTCCGCGACCTGCTTCGCCATGACGGGTTCAAAGCCTACGTACAGGAATTTCCCGATGAGGGGATAACGCGTGTTTATGTGGGTCCGGAATTACGCCGCGCCGATGCCGAAAAAGCCCAGCAGGCACTGATGCAACGTGACGATATTCAGGCAGCCTATCTTCGCAGGTACCTGGCAGAGAGCTGAATGCCTCTGTCAATTCTTTTATAGCGTTCAGGCTCTGGTATACTGCGCGCTTTCTCACTCTGCCGGGGCAGATCATGACCATCATTGATTGGGTGATTCTTGGAATCATCGGCGTTTCAGGCCTGATCAGTCTGGTGCGCGGTTTCGTTAAAGAAGCTCTGTCGTTGGTTTCCTGGTTGATTGCTTTTCTTGTTGCCCGTTATTTCAGCGGAAACCTCGCTACTCTGCTACAGGACAGTATTGCGACGAACAGCGTTCGTTGGATGGTGGCATTTGCGATACTTTTCGTTGCGACTCTCGTCGTATTGGCTATGGTGAATTTTCTGATCGCACAATTGGTCAAGGCAACAGGACTGAGTGGCACAGACCGACTGTTTGGTATGGTGTTCGGTGTGCTCAGAGGGGTGATTGTCGTTGTTGCTCTGGTGTACGGTGCGCAATTGACGGGCATTCCCCAGCAGGATGCATGGTGGCAGGAATCAACAATAATCCCTTATCTTGAGACCCTGGCAGACTGGGCGCGTAAAACGCTACCTGCTGCGGTGGGCCAGGTAATGGGTGCTTAGTAATAATCGTACTTTGAGGTAAAACGCGCATGTGCGGAATAGTGGGTGTAGTTGGTAAATCCCATGTTAACCAAGCCATTTATGATGCTTTGACGGTCTTGCAGCACCGCGGTCAGGACGCGGCGGGTATCGTCACCAGCTATGGCAACAAACTTTGCCTGCGCAAAGACAATGGTCTGGTACGTGATGTCTTCCGTACCCGACACATGCAGCGTTTGTTGGGTAACATCGGCATCGGTCACGTTCGTTATCCAACCGCAGGCAGCTCAAGTTCTGCCGAAGCTCAGCCGTTTTATGTGAATTCACCTTACGGTATTACGCTGGCCCACAACGGTAACCTGACGAACACCGAGCAGTTGGCTGAGGATATTTACCGCGAGGATTTGCGTCATATCAACACAACCTCAGACTCTGAAGTTCTGTTGAATATTTTCGCTCACGAGCTTCAGGAACAGCGTCAGTTGAAGCCGTCTCCGGAAGTTATTTTCAAGGCCGTTCGCAAAGTGCATGAGCGTATTCGTGGTGGATACGCTGTTGTTGCCATGATCACTGGCTATGGCATCGTCGCGTTTCGCGATCCTCACGGTATTCGCCCGGCGGTATTTGGCCACCGTGACACGGAGCATGGTCCAGAATATATGGTCGCGTCCGAGTCTGTTGCGCTGGACGCACAGGACTTCAAGCTGGACCGCGACATTGCACCCGGTGAATGTGTCATCTTTACCGAAGATGGTCAGCTGTTCACAGAGCAGTGTGCAGAGAATACTCAGTTGACTCCATGTATCTTCGAACACGTTTACTTTGCTCGTCCTGATTCCATCATTGATGGAATTGCCGTCTACAAAGCGCGTCTGCGCATGGGCGAAAAGCTGGCCGATAAGATCATGCGTGAGCACCCGGATCATGATATTGATGTAGTGATTCCTATCCCTGATACAAGCCGCTCGTCTGCACTTGAGCTGGCGAACCATCTCGGTGTGAAGTATCGGGAAGGCTTCATGAAAAACCGCTATATCGGCCGGACATTTATCATGCCGGGTCAGCAGTTACGCAAGAAGTCTGTGAAGCAAAAGCTGAATGCACTGGATCTCGAGTTCCGTGGCAAAAACGTTCTACTGGTAGACGACTCGATCGTTCGTGGAACGACCTGTGAGCAGATCATTGAAATGGCTCGTGAAGCTGGTGCGAAGAACGTTTACTTCGCATCTGCCGCGCCTGCTGTGCGTTACCCGAATGTGTACGGCATCGACATGCCTGCCAAAGAAGAGTTTATTGCTCATGACCGCTCAACGGATGATATTGCCAAGGCAATCGGTGCGGACTGGCTGGTATATCAGGATATTGAAGATCTGGTTGATGCATGCCTTGAGGGAGCGACAACGGATGCCAAGTCGTTTGACTGCTCTGTATTCAATGGCGAATATGTTACTCAGGACATCAACGACGAATACTTCCGTCGTTTGTATGAGTTAAGAAACGACGCAAACAAAACACTGCAAGCAGTTGAATCTGAAGCGATTGATCTGCACAACCCTAAAGAGGCGTAACAAGTATGTCTGATCTGCCAGAGTGGCCAGCGCGATATCAAGCGGATCTGAGCGACGCGGAGTTTGATACTCTGGCAGTGCGTGCGGGCCAGTTGCGTTCTCCTGAGGGGGAGCATAGCGAGGCAATTTTCCCGACCAGTAGTTACGTGTTCGCTTCGGCTGCGGAAGCGGCGGCAACCTTCGGGGGGGATCGTGATGGAAATGTGTATTCACGGTACACCAACCCGACGGTGCGAGCCTTTGAGGAGCGTCTGGCGGCTTTAGAAGGCGGAGAAGCCTGCGCAGCGACCGCATCTGGCATGGCGGCAATATACGCGCTGTGCATCGCACATCTCGAGGCTGGAGATCATATGATCTGCTCGCGGGCGGTGTTTGGTTCAACCACTGTGTTGCTGGAAAAATTCCTGCGCAAGTTCAACGTTGATATCACCTACGTTGATCTTCTGGATCTCGACCAGTGGCGAGGCAGTGTTCAAAGTAACACCAAGTTGTTGTTCCTCGAGTCGCCATCAAATCCTCTGACTGAAGTGGCTGATCTCACCGCTATCGCGCAAATTTCGCGAGATGCCGGAGCTCTGTTCGTCGTCGACAACTGTTTCTGTACGCCTGCAGCGCAATTGCCATTGGCGTTAGGTGCGGATCTGGTTGTCCACTCCGCAACGAAATACATTGATGGTCAAGGCCGTTGCCTTGGTGGTGCAGTGGTTGGCAGTCAGGAACTGATCGAGCCTATCATTGGTGTGTTGCGGTCAGCCGGGCCGACAATGAGCCCCTTTAACGCTTGGGTGTTCCTCAAAGGGCTAGAGACGTTGTCTCTGCGTATGAAAGCTCACAGCGATAATGCACTCGCTCTGGCTCAGTGGCTTGAACAGCACCCTAATGTCACTAAAGTGAATTATTGCGGGTTGCCTTCCCACCCACAGCACGAGCTTGCTCGCACGCAGCAGCGTTTATTCGGTGGTGTGTTGTCTTTCGAGGTCGCAGGTGGCCGCGAACAGGCGTGGAAGGTGGTTGATGCCACTCGGATGATCTCGATTACAGCAAACCTGGGTGACACCAAAACGACCATTACTCATCCGGGAACAACAACCCACGGACGGTTGACCAATGAACAGCGTGATCAGGCGGGCATCTCGCAAGCGCTGGTGCGGGTGTCGGTCGGTTTGGAGAGCGTGGATGACATCATCAAAGACCTCGCACGAGGGCTTGATTCGCTCTGAGTAGACTCAGTTTCTACGGGCGTCGCCGGTCTAGCGAAGTCGGTGATGCATAGCCGTGTTTTGATCCTTAAAAAGGCCGCAATAGCGGCCTTTTTTATTCCTGCTTTATATCGTTCCGCCTTGAATCTTCTGACTTATTCCGTCTGCAGCCGGCGGGTCACTCTTGTTCCGTCTGCAACCGGTGGGTCACTCAAACAGAGGGTCATTCAACAGGATTGATGCATTCAGACACATCGGGTGAGAAGCGGCAGCGGATTTTGCGCGCCAGCTTGAGCATGTGTCGGTCGTAGTAACCCTCATCTCTCAGGGCAAGACGGGTCTTCTGACTGAGTTTCTCCAACTGAGCTTCGTCCTGCTCACCGAAAGTGCGCCAGAAGGTGTCTGGAATATTGCTCAGCTCCCGATCGAGCACACGTGCGTAGCTTGAGAACTTGAACAGGAAGTCCTCTCTCAGAATCTGGGCAAGGCCCGGAGGAAAGCGATCAGTATGACCAATCAGCTGTAGGGTGGATTGGGAGATAGCTGAAGATGACGCCTGCGCCTCGTCGCTAAGACGACCATTACCCATTGCCAGGTAGGCGATATCGGGCGCAATCATTGCCTGTGTGAGGTCGTTAGCGAATGCATCAATGGTGGTGGCAAGATCAGCACTACGCACGCGCCCGTTCATGGCTTGTGCCAGTCGATCTGAGCCAGAGTCGTTGTCAGTTAAGCCAATCGACAGGCCACGCATATCGGTCAGGCTGGAGATCTCCGTCGAGCTAGTGTACAGCCTATTTGTGCCAATGGTGACAAGGCCTAGTGCCGTGTATTTGGGGTTGGCAAGTCGGCCCGCGATAGCCGGGTTTGCCAATACTTGTGTCAGTAGTTGGAGGTGCTCGCGTTCTGGAAAAGCACCGGGTGCTTCTGTGGTTGCCATAAAAGCATTAAACGCATGAGCTTTGCTGCCACGAATCAGGATGGCATCACACTTGGGCTCGTTCATAAACTGACTGATGAGCACGTCTTCATTCTGGTAGACCTTGATAGTCAACTGCATTCCGTAGTGTAACGAGCGCAGTATCTGATCTCTTGCTGCTGCAGCAATCGGACCTGTTTTACCCAGTGGGTCCCAGACGCAGAATTGGCGAGGCAGTTTGCCGTCGACCATTTCATCGCCCATAAGCTGCTTGAGAGCCGAGATACGTTTCTCTAAGGGGAGGTTCTGATTCAGAACTGCCGACTCTAGCGTTTGATGAGAGCGCAAAGGCGCGTTGTCTTCCTGAGCGGCAGTCGGTAGTACCAGTGTCATTAAGCTAAGTAATAGCAGGAACAGTGTGAGACTTTCCCTACTCGTACGCGCTTTCAGAATGGCGGCTTTTGACATAATTCTGAACATCCTTATTAAGGTTATATACCGAGCTGAATCACAGGGGCGAGAGTATATCGACACCTTGCCCGGTCTGTATCAGTCACGGCTTTGGATGGCCTGATATGCACCATGACTGGCTAAGCTCGATTCTGCTGTGACATGCGTCACGATCACACTGGCGTAACCTGTCTTAACTGACATAATGTAAACCAGTTCGCGTTTTGGCTATCAGGTTTACCTGATGGCGAGCGCACGTGTTACGTGGCCTTATAAATCGCATGAAGCTCGTATACTCTTTGGTTGTCTAGAAGGTGTCTGGGGCTGTTGACGTGCGCTTTGTCGATGCCGTAACAGCATTGCCTGTCAGCCATTATCAAGTCAGAGATTACATTATGTCGGTAGTGAACAAAGCGCTCGCCACGCTTGGTGAGGTTATCTTGGGAAAAGAGCCTCAGCTTAAACTGGCCGTTTGTTGCATGCTTGCTGAAGGACACCTGCTGGTTGAAGATCTGCCTGGCATGGGTAAGACGACCTTGTCCCATGCTTTAGCTAAAGTGTTCGGTCTTGGTTACAGCCGTATTCAGTTCACCAGCGACCTCCTGCCAGCGGATATTCTCGGTGTCAGTGTGTTTGAGAAAATTCCAGAAACCGCGGCCAAGAACGCGGGCAAGAGTGGCTTTCGTTTTCACCGTGGACCTATTTTTGCGCAGGTTGTACTAGCGGATGAGGTAAACCGAGCGACGGCGAAGTCACAGAGTGCGTTGCTTGAGGCTATGGAAGAAAGGCAAGTCACGGTCGAAGGGCGGACGCGTCCATTACCAGAACCATTTTTCGTGATTGCGACGCAGAACCCGACCACTCAAGCGGGGACGTTCCCGCTGCCAGAGTCTCAGCTGGATCGTTTTCTGATGCGGATCAGCCTCGGCTATCCTGATCAGCGCGCTGAGCGAGAGTTGCTGGAAGGGATAAGCAGGCGGGTGATTGTCGATTCGCTCGAGAGTGTGATTCAACCTGACGTCCTTGCGGCTCTACAGCAACAGGTTCGCGATGTGAAAGCGTCTGCGGCAGTGCTTGATTACGTACAACGTATTCTTGCTTTCAGTCGTAACGAAAGCGCGTTCCATTATGGTATTTCCCCCCGAGGTGGACTCGCACTATTGAAGGCTGCCAAAGCATGGGCTGTGGTGGAGGGGCGGAATTTCTTGATTCCAGAGGACGTTCAGGCGGTGATGACAGCAGTGATTGATCACCGAATTCAGCCGGGTGCTTCGCGGAAGATCATGGAGACTGTGGCTGCTCTTGCGTGACAGTAAGGAGACTCACTCCGATAAGCACTGGCTGCGACGCCGTTGGGAACGCTGGCTGAGTCGTCGTATACCGCCCGCCGGGGAAATAACCCTGTCGCATCGTAACGTCTTTATCTTTCCTTCCCGAACAGGTTGGGCCTTCGGCATCTTGCTGATTGCACTGCTACTGACTGCCATCAACTACCAGAATTCACTGATCTATGGCCTGACATTCTGGTTGTTAAGTATTGGCCACGGCACGATCTGGCTGACCTTTCGCAATTTGTCGGGTAACACCTTGATCGCAGGTCGACCGGATGACTGTTTTGCTGGTGACCGTGTTGAATTGCCGGTGACCATAAAAGCAAATAAGAACTGGGCGGTTGCTATCGTGCTGGGGTATCCGAATGAGGGAGAGCACTATGTGACGCTTGCTCCGGGGGAGTCGCAGCGGGTGGATCTTGGTCGCCTCGCTCAACGTCGGGGCAAACTGACTGACGCGCGTTTTAAGGTAGAGACCCAGTATCCGTTTGGACTCCTGCGTGCGTGGAGTTGGGCTGCGTTGGATTTTGATGTCACGGTATATCCAAAACCTGAATACACGCCATTGCAGTTTTCAGAGGGCACCGACGGAGAGCATTCTGGTGATGCGGTTGTACAGATACTGGGGGACGACATTGCCGGAATACGTGAATACGGTTATGGAGACGGCCTCAATCAGATCTCGTGGAAGCATTCGGCACGAACCGGTGCACTGAAAACGCGTGAACGCGAGCAGGAGCAAGGTGTCATGTGCTGGTTATCATGGGATGCGTTGCCGCCGGAAGATTCAGAACTGCGCTTGTCGCGTCTGACTTCCTGGGTATTGCAGGCCGATGAAAAAGGTTGGCGCTACGGTTTGAAACTGCCGGGTGTCGAGATTGCACCGGATCAAGGTCCTTCTCATCGCGCGCGATGCCTCAAGGCGTTGGCGCTTTGGTAATGGATATGGCACGAGGGAAATATGGTAAGCAAGGTCACAAAGCCTGTGAATAATATCCCGTTGCATAGTCAGGCTCTGTTGCTACTCGTGTTGTCCGTGCTCAGTGCCTTGGTTCCACACACGGGTTACCTGCCATTATGGATTTACCTGATGGTGTGCCTCGTTCTTGGTTGGCGTTGGCTTGTGTTTCGGGGATATCTGTCGTTTCCCGGGCGTCTTGCGAAAATCCTGACCGTGGCGCTGGCGACGGCCGGAGTGTATTCCCTCAGCGGGGGGCAGATATCGCTAGAGGGCAGCAGTGCGTTTTTGATTTCTGCGGGCATGTTGAAGCTGCTGGAATTATCCAATCGGCGGGATGGTGTCTTCGTTGTATTCATCGCGGTATTTATTCAGGCGACAGGGTTTCTGTTTCAGCAAGGCATCTTGTATAGCTTGCACGGTGTACTGACTCTCGTACTCGCCACAGCTGCCATGATCAGTACACAGGCAGCTACGCCACATGGTAACGATCGCCGCGTTCCGGTGTTTGCCGTCAGCGGACGACTGTTGTTGCTGGCGTTGCCGTTTATGTTGATCGTTTATTTTCTGTTTCCGCGTATAGGCCCGCTGTGGAGTGTTGCGTTGCAGTCGGACAAGGCTATGACCGGCTTATCGGAGCGAATCCGGCCGGGCGGTATCACGGAGCTCAGCCAGTCCTCTGAGGTTGCATTTCGTGTCACATTTGATGGGGAACGCCCCGCGCAGAATCAGCTGTATTGGCGAGCAATGACGTTTGATCGTCATGATGGAACGGGCTGGGAAGCTTCAACACTGGATGGCATCGAACTTCCAATCAATCCGGAGGCAGTAGCACGTTCTTATGAGTATGAGGTTATTCAGGAGCCGACCGGACAGCGTTATCTGTTCTCTTTGGCAGGATCTGTATCGACCGAGCCAGATGTCACACTGACGACAACCCGGCTGCTGCGATACGACCGGCCGCTGTACCAGCGCATGCGATATCGTGTTGCCAGCGCAGGGGGAAGTCAGGTTGGCCCGGCTTATGGGGCTGATCGCTACGCATCACAAGGCAGTTACCTCGGACTGCCCGATGAAGTTAACCCTCAAACCCGACTCTGGGCGATGACGCTACCGCAAGAGGCCGGTGACTTTCAGCGCGCGTTTGTTAACTACATTCGTCGCGAGCCGTTTTTCTACACCTTACAGCCGCCGTCATACAATGGCGATGACATCGATCAGTTTCTGTTCTCGGGGCGGCGCGGATTTTGTGAGCACTATGCATCGGCCATGAGCTTTGCTGCTCGGGCGGCTGGGATTCCGGCGCGAGTCGTCGCAGGTTATCAAGGAGGAGAGTGGCATCCGGATGGATATTTAACAGTACGCCAGTACGATGCGCATGCCTGGGTAGAGCTGTGGGACGGGAATGCCTGGATCAGAGTAGACCCAACAGCGGCGATAGCACCGGATCGTATTGAATACGGTGTTCAGCGCGCCTTGCTGGAAGAAGACAGTTTTCTGGCTGATAACCCATTGTCTCTGCACCGATACAGAGACGTTAGCTGGATCAATAAGCTTCGCCAGCAAATGGACAACGTAAATTATCTGTGGAGCCGCTGGGTGCTGTCTTACGACAGTGATCGCCAGCAGGGCCTTCTATCCCGTTGGCTGGGACTGGAGCAACTCGCAGACGGGCTTTATGTTCTCGCAGGCGCCATTGCAGGATTGTTCGTATTTGGTTCTGTGTGGCAGTGGTGGCTGCAACGTTCACCGCGGCAGTCGCCGCTGATCAGAGCCCTGAGGGGACTGTCGGAGGAGGCTGGACGCAAGGGCCTCTTAATAGAGGCAGGCACCGCTCCGGTGACATTACTTGATGATATTAAGACTGCATACCCTGACCTGACGCCTCAATGTGAGCGTTGCCGACAGGGCGTTATTGAGAGTTTGTACGCCCCAGAAGAGCCGGGAAGTGCGTCTAGCGCCGACCACATAAAAACGCTGATCGGTAACCTTAAACGCTTACGGCGCGCTGTCCGTCGCAGTCGGCCAATCGCAGAAACACCCACTGCCCGCAATGTTTAAAAAGGGGCCGTAGTCTTTGCCGGAAAGTAGTTGTTTGATCATATTGGTAAACAAGGCTTCATCAGACAGCGTGCATAGGGCTCCAAAACCGTAAGCACCGAAGTAGGCCATATCACCAGTAGCCGACACGATGCCAAGTCCGGGACTGGCGGTCAGAGGTAGGGTGTCAGTCGGCAGCGCTTTCATTATCACCGCGTTGGGATAAACCTTGCGGGCTTCACTGAGGCTCTCGTCGGAGGTGCTGGTGGGCGTGAGTATTACGAAGCGGACATCTGGTGAGTCCGGCCACTCATTGATAATGGCGGATGTATGACGGGCACTGACGGAGTTGCATAGGCAGTCTGGATTCCATAGGTGCACGACCGTGACTTTATGGTCAGAGTGTTTTTCAGATTCAGGTAAACGAAGAAGCAGTTCCCTCAGTCCTGCTTCCACGATAGCGGGGTCGCGGGCGGATGCAGGATCACTGGCCTCTACGAAAGGCCGCATTGACTGCTGCTGAAACCAGTACAACCCAAATAACGATCCCAAAATCCATATCAGTACGACAAGAGCCATCAGCGTTACTTTGCGTTGACTGGGTGGTGACATGACGAGCAGCCTTTATGTAAACGTCTAAACCTATCGCTGTTATCATAGCCCGCACCATTGATATCTCAACGTTGAGGGTTTTTCGTTGGCATTAACCAGTATCTCACCAGATCTTCTTTATGATGGTGTCCATGCGACCCATGACTGGTTTCTGGTGGATGTGTGGGCGCATCATTGCGCTCCATGCAAAGGGGTAGAGCAACTCCTTGAGTTGTTGGCGCCCGACCTTCCGTCATACTGTCGTGTGGTGAAGGTATGTGCGGACGATTTCCCTGACTGGAGCGGGGAGCTTGGGATCAGAGCGGTCCCATTGCTGTTGCTGTTCCGGGAGGGGCAGGAAATAGCTCGCCAACAGGGTGATATGTCAGCTACTGCGATACGCGCGTTTCTGGAGCAGCACTTGCCCGCTCAGCGTGACCCTGAGGTGCATGCAGAAATGCTGCTTGGAAAAGGGCAGCTTGATGAATTATCGGCCTATCTTCAAACCTTAAAAGACGAACAATCCCGTGGCCCCGGCGTGCAACGGGCACGCTCCTGGTTGTCTATGATGGCTTTGCCTCTCGATGCCCAAGAAAATGATCTGCGTATGGCCTTCTTTGAGATCGCTCGGTCTGGCCATTGGCAGCGGGTTTTGGAGATGCTCTCAGGGGCTATTCAGTCCAATCCTCAGCTTCGTCCTTTGGCTGTCGCTCTGGCAGATCTTATTCCTGACCGCGGTCGTGTTGCTGAGTGGCGTAGAGCGTTACGAAAGTTTTAAAAACACCCAGTAAGTTATACCGTTATCTATATGGTGTTCGTCGCTATCGGAACACTAATTCTTCTCAAATACAGTTAATTAGGCCTCAGTGGATAAGCCCTCTGGAAGGGCGCAAAAGTTTTTCTATAGTCAAAATTAATGACACATAGATCAATTACCGGAGTCCTTATGCAGGGTGTGAGTCTGAGTATTCGGCAGCGATTGTTGCTGATGCTATTTGCGGTATTCGCCGTTGGAGTGGCGTTCATGGCGGTCGATTTCCGACAATTTCACAATCATCTCGTTGAGCAGAAAAAACTGCACCTCGCATCGCTGGTGGAGTCTCAGGCAACTCAGCTGGGACAATTCCTCGCAAATGGTGGGACACAGCGGGAAGGTCTATCTGCGATAAGTGGGGCGCGATACCAGAGTAATGAGTATTTCTTTGTACTCAATACACAACTGGTTATGCAGTCTCACCCGTTTAAGCCGTCGTTGAACGGCACGTCTGTATCGAAAATCCGTGACCCTGATGGTGTGTATCTTTTTCGCGAGATGAAAAAAGCAGTCGAGGGCGGTGAAACAGGATTTGTTGAATATAAGTGGCCGAGGGGTAGTGACAGTGAGCCCGTCAGTAAACTTACTGCGGTGACTCCGGTACCCGGTACAGATCTGTTTCTGGGGACAGGGATTTATACCGATGATATAGCAGCAACTATGTTGTCCAGAGCGTTATGGACTGGGCTAGCCTTGCTGGTGTGGGGTGGATTTATGCTCGCGTGCGAGCGTTATATCAGCGGCGCGATTGCACGCCCTGTACGTCGTATCGAAGCGTGCATGGCTCGGCTTGCTGAAGGTGATCTGTCTGCCGAATGCGGACCTTCGAGCTCAATTGAGTTCAATCGTATCGCGATCGCGATTAATCAGATGCGCGGTCGCTTGGCTGAGATGATAGGGCGGATACGCGATGATAGCCGTCATCTCAATATCGAGGCCGATCGGGTTGCAGGTTCTACGCAAAAGGTCAGCGAAAGCTCAGACATGCAGTATGAAGAGCTGGATCAGCTTTCAGTTGCGATGACAGAGATGGTTCAAACCATTCAGGAGATGGCCAAGAACGCGCGGGATGCTGCTGAACGAATGAGCGCCGTAACAGACTCAGCGTCGAGCGGCGCCAACTCGGTATCGGCTGTCCGTAAGCGTGTTTATACCGTGTTGAATCAGCTCGAAGGTGCATCCGTTGCCATCACACAGATGAACGCATCGGCGGAGCAGATTTCCAGTGTGGCGGAAGTTATCGCGAGTATTTCAGAGCAAACCAACTTGTTGGCTTTGAATGCGGCAATTGAAGCGGCGCGTGCGGGTGAATCTGGGCGTGGGTTCGCCGTGGTTGCGGATGAAGTGCGTACTTTGGCGCAGCGCACCGGTGTTGCGACAATGGAGATTAAAGAGGTGATTGAGACCATTACTCAGGTGGCGAACGATTCAGTGAAAGCAATGCAACTGAGTGCTAACGAAACCAAAGCCTGTGCGGATGAAGTCAACACCACTGAGGAGCAACTGGCGGGGATTTCGGCCAATATGACCTTAGTGAAGGACATCAACTTACAGGTCGCCGCGAGTATTACGCAGCAAGAGCAGGTGGCAGGTGAAATGGATAAGAACCTGTCCCGAGTCGCGCAGTCTGCAGACAGTCACAAGAACGTCGCCAATATGTTGAGTAAAACATCCGACAGCGTAGAGCGACTGGCTGAAGACCTGACTGATCAGTTAGCTTTTTTCCGTACCGAACAGATTAGCTAACGTCACATAAATATGAGCGGTCAAACAAAAAGCGCCCTCGTTTCTGGAGGGCGCTTTTTGTTAGTTTTAAGCGATTTAACTGGAAATCAGTCGTGGTCGACTTTCCAGCTGCTCAGCATTTTCTTCAGAACTTTTGGGATCACCAACAGGTTCAGACCAATCCATTCCAAGGCCGAACGCGGCTTCGCATAGGCGGTTAACTTCAGCATATTGCTGTAGCTTGCTTCATCAAATGGGAACCACCAGGCGTTGTTCTTGCTCAGGTTAGGCAGAATGTCCCAGTTAACGATCTTAGATTCGGAGACTTCCAGCAGACCCAGCGCACCATGAGTACGGCCAATGCCAGACTCTTTCGGACCGCCCCATTCGGTGTTGCTCAGGCCATGGGTATAAAGGTGGTCATTGATGGTGACGGCACCTGCATGCAGCTTTTTCGCGACTTCTTTACCGCGTTTGTTGCTACCACTCCATACCGACGCCGTGAGGCCATATTGTGACGCATTGGCGAGTTCGATGGCTTCGGCTTCGGAAGACACTTTAACGATCGGCATAAACGGACCGAAGATTTCGTCCTGCATAAATTCCATGTCTGACGTGACGTCGGTCAGCAGAGTTGCAGGGAAGAAGTAACCTTTCTGCTCGCCGACAGGCTTGGACTGAGCAGCGATTGTCGCGCCGTTATCGAGTGCCATTTGCAGTTCTTTTTCCAACTGCTGGAATTGTTTCTCTGTCGTTACGGAACCGAGATCTGCGTCGTGTCCGTTGTCACCGTGGCGCAATGCTTTGGTCTTAGCGATGGCCATCGAAACAAACTCGTCATAAACCTTTTCATGCACGTAGACGCGTTTTACACCACCGCAGGACTGACCGGCGTTCTGGTATGCCGCCCACATGCCGCCGTTTACAGCACGTTCAATCGGCGCATCTTCCAATACCACCATGGCGTCGTTACCGCCCAGCTCCAGACTGCACGGCACCAGATATTCTGCACAGGATTTCATAACCTGCTTGCCGGCGTAGGTTGAGCCAGTGAAGAACATTTTGTCTGCACCGTTTTCAAGCATCGCAGACAGAACTTTCGAGCCGGAACCCACGACGTGAGTGAACAGTCCGTCGGGTAAACCAGATGACTTAACTACACGCTCAATGGCTTCGCCGACCATAGGAGTTTGCGCAGCTACTTTAAGGACAACGGCGTTACCCGCCATCAGTGCCATCACAAGCTCGCCGAAGGGAATGCTGAAAGGGTAGTTCCATGGGCTGATGATGCCCAGAACACCAATCGGTTGGAACACACGCTTAGACCACTTGTTGAAGAACAGCAGTGATGCCGGTGGCAGTAGCTCGTCTTTCAGAACCTTGGGCGCTTGTTTCGCGTACCAGGTACAGCTCATGATGGACGGGATGATTTCGGTATTCAGGGCATCGACTTTCAGCTTGCCGTTGTCCTGGCTGATGATGCCGGCCAGCTCGTCGGCATTATCGCGAATGTAGTCGGCCATTTTGAGAACATAGCTTGCGCGCTCTTTGTAAGAGGTCTGTGCCCATTTTTTCTGAGCTTCACGCGCTTTGTTGAAAGTTTCGGCAAATTCTTCCTGAGTTGTCAGGGGCAGGCGACCGATTTCTTCCAGCGTGGCCGGGTTGATGCTGACCTCGTAAGCGACGTCTGGGTTAGCTACGTTCATGTTTGAATTCCTGTCCGTTTCTTCGTGTTATTACGGTAAGTCAGCGATGTTATCACAGGAATCACGCGACTGAACAAGTTGGTTCCGGCCTATTACCCGCAGACGCCAGGCCAAAATAATTGCCGCGCAACTCAGGCCTGCAATTAGCCCAATCCAGAAACCGGCAGCGCCCATTGGTTCTGCAAGTCCGTAGGCGAGATACCAACCTGTTGAGAAACCGATTAACCAATACGAGACAAATGTAATCAGCATGACGGCAAACGTATCCTCGTACGCGCGCAACGAGCCAGCGGCGGCAATCTGAATAGAATCCGGGATCTGGAATACGGCTGCGTATATCAACAGTGCAGAGCCGATTGCGACGACGGCAGGGTCTGGGGAGTACAGGCCGGCAATCAGGTCTGCGCCGAGTAAGATGATGGTGGCGTTAATCATCGCCAGCAGTAGATTGAGCTTAACCCCGAGCCATGCAGTCCTGCGTGCGGCCGAGAATCCCGAGCGACCAAGGTGGTGGCCGACTCTGACTGTTAGCGCCATCCCGAGGCTCAGAGGGAGCATAAAGGTAACCGATGAGACGTTCAGAGCAACCTGATGCCCGGCGACCACCACCGGCCCAAGGTCAGTCAGGAAGAGTGCTATCGCCGTGAACAGGCTGATCTCAAAGAAAATGGCGACGCCGATGGGCAGACCAACCCGGCTCAGGTTGGCGAGCACAGAAAACTGGGTATGAGTATTTAATGTACGTATGCCGCCGAAATCCCGAGCACGATAGCGCCGACAGTCCCACAATAGGGCGATGGTCATGGTGCAGACGACAATCGCGCTCCCGATACCGCAACCTATGCCACCGAGCTCTGGCAGGAACCCCCAACCATAGATCAGAGCCGCATTGACAGGGATGTTGAGTAGCAAGCCCGCGAGCATGATGCGGGTAACGTGATGGGCCTGATCAACGGCTTCAGCATGGAAACGTAGGGCAAGGAAAATCCCCGAGACAGGCATGGCAATGGCAATGGCCAGTAAATAGTACTTTGCTGTGTGGGCGGTGTGCGCATCGTCGACCAGTGACGGAAGTAGTAGAGCAATGACAGCGGTCAGTATGCCGAGCAAGGTGCCAGCGATGACGCCTAGCGACACACCCGAGCCAACGATGCTGCGCAAGGCATTGTTGTTCTTGTCTGCGGCTCTCGCTTTGGCAATGGCGGGGGACATCGCAACCAGTATGCCCGCCAGAAATAACCAGATCGGCGTCCAGATGGCGCTGCCAATCGCGACCGCTGCCAGATCTCGTGTACTGACGTAACCAGACATCAGAGTATCAATGGTTCCCATACCTACCTGTGCAAGTTGTGTCAGGAGAATAGGGCCGGTGAGTTTCAGAATCGCTTTAACTTCAGGAAGCGTCGACCAGTGATACTCAGTCGACGAATTAGCAGGATGCATAGATGAACCGTATAATTGAACCGCGCCGATATTTTGCCTGCGTCCTGTTACGATTGATACTGAAATGACGTCCCCTGACCTTAACCCCTCAGACCTTATTGCACTTTTTAATGATCTGTTCTCAGCAACAGAAAATACGAGGTTAGTGCCCGGTGGGCACGAGCCCGAATATGTGCCCGCTGGAAGTGCCACTTCTTATCATCAGATCATCTTCGCTCACGGGTTTTATGAGTCTGCTCTCCACGAAATTGCACATTGGTGCATTGCGGGTAAAGCGCGCAGGCAGTTGCACGATTACGGCTACTGGTATGAGCCTGATGGTCGTTCAGCAGAGCGTCAGCGCGAATTTGAGTCCGTCGAGGTCAAACCTCAGGCGCTGGAGTGGATTCTGTCTGAGGCATGTGGTCGCCGGTTTCATATCAGTACTGATAACCTCGATGGTGACCCGGTTGAAGTTGAAGCCGGTCGCTCCCGATTTCGCGCCGCAGTGGTTGAACAAGTGCACAATTACCTTGAGAACGGGCTTCCGGAACGTGCCGAGATACTAAAACAGGCATTATTGCTTTATTATCGGCGGGTTAACCTATTTGGTGTGCACCTATTTGCACCCGAGAACATCTGAACGGAGACAGGTTTGTTAAAGAAATTCTTTAAGTCAAAGGCTGAACAGGGCAAGCCGGCGTCGTCATCTCAGCAGCCCTCATCAGGCCAGCCTGCCGGTAAAGCACCAAAGCAGAGCAACAAGTCTCCGGCTCAGAAAAAAGCCCAGAACAAGAAGGCCCACGGCGCCAAACGTAATACGGGTAGTCAGAAAAAGCAGCCTGACACTAAGCCCTGGAAGATCGAAGATTTCCAAGTCGAGCCCGCCGAGGGCAAAACCCGTTTTCATGACCTGCAGCTTCCCGACAGTGTGATGCGCGGTGTCCATGAGTCCGGTTTTCAATATTGCTCGCCGATTCAGGCTGAGAGCTTGCCAGCTGCGTTAACCGGTCGCGATATGATCGGCCAGGCGCAGACAGGTACGGGTAAAACAGCCGCCTTCCTGCTGACTATTTTTAACCGTCTGCTCACGGTAAAACCGGAAGAGCGTTTTGCCAGTGAGCCTCGCGCTTTGGTTATCGCCCCAACGCGGGAACTTGCGTTACAGATCGGTAAGGATGCCGAGGCACTGGGTAAATACACTGGTCTGAATACCGTTACCGTTGTAGGCGGTATGAATTACGACGCTCAGCGTAAGATGCTGCGGGATCATGAGGTCGATATTCTGGTCGCTACGCCAGGTCGCTTGATTGACTTTATGCGTAGCCAGGATGTGTTTCTGGATCAGGTTGAGGTGCTGGTGCTCGATGAAGCCGATCGCATGCTGGACATGGGGTTCATCCCAGATGTGAAGCGCATTGTGCGCGGAACGCCACCAAAAGATCACCGTCAGACGCTACTGTATTCTGCAACTTTCAACTTTGACGTTCGTATTCTGATTGATCAGTGGACAACGAATCCGATGAAAGTTGAAATCGAGCCAGAGCAGGTCACAACGGATCGGGTAGATCAGAAACTGTATCTGTGTGCTGATTCCGATAAGTACACCTTGCTGGAGCGTGTATTGACTGAGGAAAAGCCAGAGCGTCTGATCATTTTTGCAAACCGCCGTGATCTAACGCGGAACTTGTGTGACAAGCTGAATAAGAATGGGCATGTTGCTGTGCTGTTGTCGGGCGAAGTCAGCCAGGAGAAACGTGTACGTACGCTGGAGCGCTTCCGCAACGGACGAGTCAACATCATGGTTGCTACAGATGTCGCGGGTCGTGGGATTCACGTTGATGGCGTCAGCCATGTGATTAACTACACCTTGCCGGAAGACCCGGAAGACTACGTGCACCGTATTGGCCGTACTGGACGGGCTGGTGCGAAAGGGGTATCGGTCAGTTTTGTATCTGAAGATGATGCGTTCGTACTGCCTGATCTTGAGAAGTACCTTGGCACTAAGCTGGAATTGACTCAACCATAATAATTGCACGACTGGATGTTGATGCTACGTAATTTAGTTTTACATTCTGGGATGCGGTTTCTGTGGACTGTGCTTCTGATTTCAGGGGCGCATGCTCACTTCGCGTCGGCGTTGGAACCGCAGGATGCAGCCAGTTACTTCCATAGTGGCGGGGTGACACCTCAGCAAGCGGAAGCCTATCTCGAGTCCACATCATCTCCCCTTATTCGTGATAGCGAAGGGGATCATGTTAATTCTTACTATTACTTCGGTACACGCGCTGGTCGCACGTTAATCGGCCTGGAGCGGGTTCGTGGTGATGATTACTCTCAGCACTTCAGTATGCTCGTGTTTGAAGGGGAAGTGCTGCTTGGGTACTACGCCAATATAGCCAGCTTACCCCTGTTTATTGGGGAGGATGGGCGATTACTCTTCCCGCGTGGCAGTGAGCTTGCCGACGTGATATTTCTTGATCAGGATGCCTTCCCGCCCTTGTGCCTGAAGGGCACGCACTGCGTGGACTGGGTTGCGGTCAACGCAGTCGAACGCTAATCCCTTACACAGCGGAAACTATTTCAAGTCGAGTAAATGCTGTTTCAGAGCATTTTCCAGCCATTCAGGCTCGTCAGCGGGTAAATCGTGCCCAGCGTTGGGGTGCGTAATAAGCGGTTTCTTCCAGTTGGTCGCAATGCGTGCTGTGCAGAGTGGGCGTACCAACCGATCTTGTGCTGCGTTGTAGAAAACTACGTGATCCACGGGTGCGGTTAATGGCCCCTTGTAGCGACTGGCTGCGATCAGCTGCCCAAAGACGTTGCGCCAACTTAAAGGATGTTGTTGCGCAAATGTCAGCCAGGGCTGAGTCTCGGTAGATGTCACTGGTCGATTAATCGTGAGTTCGAAGATAGTGCGTTCCAGTCGCGGACGGTTACCAAAGCATGCGAGTAACCGGAAAAACGACAGGGCTGTCATTCTTTCCCACGGCGAGGATATATTGGCGAGGCTGGTGTTGATCAGGTGTAGTTCTCTGACTTCCATCGGATAACAGCGAGCCCACTCTGAAGCAATCATTGCTCCCATCGACACTGCGACGATACTGATCGGCTGCTCTGTCTGGCTGCGTACCTGCCGGCGAACATCTTCCATCATCTCGCGAATACTGACAGGGGTCGGTTCGTTGTAACGAAACCCGTTGCCAGCAAGCTCAGGAGTTAATACCCGGTAGCGATCACTGAAACGCTGGGGAAAGTCCAGCCAATGGAATCGACTGCGTATCAGTCCGCGTAGAAATACCAGGACGGGCTGCTGTTCCACCCAGAATTACCAGAGACGGAAGTAACGGTGAGCACTGAACTGCATGATGGTCCCTGCGTCGAAGTCAGCACCAAGATTAGTCCGTTCAACCGTCAGGCGATAATCCCAGTGATTCCAGCTGCGGGCAGCGCCTGCGCGGAAGTGCCAGTAGTCGTCGGCTGAATCGCTACCAAAATTGGTTGTTTCGTCGCTACCGTCGAGACGGTGATTGGCAGCGTATAATTCGATGGAGAAGGAGCCAGTCTGGAAGGTATATGCGGCTTCCAGGGTGTGCAGGTTATATTCGCTACCCAGATAACCGTCACCCGCCCGGTAGCCAAGGGTCAGATGGTTATCCCATAGAAGTCGTAACGCGCTTTCGTTGTACGCATCTGCCTTGCGATCGCGATCTCCGTGAAACGTAAAGCGAGTGATGCTGGCATCGAGGGACCATGCACGCCATAAAGGAAGATTCGCCCCAGCGTAGAGATCCCATTCGGAATGAATGCTGTCGTCACCACCGTGGTCGACGTTACTGCCCCAGATTCCACCGTAGAACCCCGCGTTGTGTGTCGCCGTCAGGCCTGCTTGCCAGGCAGCGTTACCGCCAGTCTGACTGATGCCATCCCGCACGAACTCGGACGTCACGCCCAAATCAGTCGTGATGTCGGCATGACTTACGGTTGCAGCGGCGATAAGGATGGAGGAGCAGGCAGCGGACAGCAGGTGTTGCAGGCGAGGCATAGATTCAGAAAACCCGTGAATTGTGTCAGGGGCTTAGTGTAACGGAAGCCGCGCTTGCTTCACACTGCTGTCGTGATATTTCCGTCAAGACCGGGATACCAACGAGACAGAGCGCCCTGCATAGCGCGTTGTTGGTCGCTGGCACTGGCGGGAGCCCACATTGGCATAGTGCGTGTTGCGGACATCAGGAAGTCAAAAAGTACCAGATGGCGGCGCAGGATTCGCTGGTGACGGTGGGGAAGAACCGGGTTGAAAAGTCCGTGATAGCGGAACAAATGTCGTGGGTTCTTTTTCACCCAGAGCCAGGAGCCCATCTCCAGAGTGATGGGGATAAAGCAGCCATCTGGTTGCTGTCCTGCGTAGTCATCGTAGAGGTAATCCCACATGTCGCCATTGGTCGTGTAACTGTGCGCCTGAGGCTCAAACAGATATTGTTCGTGGCTTGGGTAACTGTGTTCGAATAACTCTGTAAGTCGGTGTGCAGCACCTATGCCGGGCCAGGGGGCAGTACTTTTTGCATATGGAAACCAGAGGCGATCTCGGGTGCCGAAACCTGAGTGGCAATCGAGACTGATCGCATACTTCTGTTGCTTCAGACCGTGATGGATCGCATCGGCAAGCGCCTGATTTTCTGGTTCCAGTGGTGCGCCGTTTTCACCTCGGAACCATGGAAGAGAGCGGCTTAGTCGTTGTCCGCCCACCAGCCAGGGTGTCTTTCCTTCTGCTTCTACAGGCGCATTCCGCATCAGGTCGACACCATTCGGATTGCAGCGAGTGTTGTCTCTCATGCCGCCTGGGTTGACCATGGGGACGATTAACAAACGTAGATGATCTAATTGATCCTGAAGCAGGCTGTCCCAATGCAGGCGGCGAATCAGGCTTTTAAGAAAAGATAAAATGACCTGAGTGCCGATGCGTTCCACTCCGTGTACACCGCCGACGAGAGCCAGTACCGGGGCCTCGGGTGAGGTGCTGCCCATCTCCAGTACGTAAAAAGGAAGGTGGGTGTCCTGATGCTGGATATGAACCGGAACCCTGATTCGCATAAGATCTTTGCCTTCCTGAATCAGTGACTCGAGTTCCTGCAATTCGGGAAGGCCGTTGTATGCTTTATTGGACGTGCTGCGAGAGGTGTACGTCACTGAGTTACCTGCTTTAGTCAGAGGTGTCTGGGTTAATGGTGTGAGTTATTGGTGTAAAGTGTCGTCGCTTGCTACCACATTAAAAGGTTATCGCATTAATGAGAAGCTTCCAGTCAAGTCAAGTGGACATGCCTGACAAACTGAATGTTCGCCGCTGGTTACGCACCATCTGGCCTTTTTTGTTGGAATATCGTGGCCGGGTAGTCGGTGCCATGGCCTGTCTCCTTGCGGCCAAACTCGCCAGCGTGGTTATGCCGTTTCTGTTGAAATATCAGGTTGATCACCTGGACCAACAGGGCGTGATTGGCGGGAGTGTCGATAGCGCGGAGTGGTGGGTGGCTTTTCCACTTCTTTTGTTGCTTGCTTATGGGGCTGTTCGATTTGTATCGGTATTTGCAGGCGAGCTGAGAGACCTGTTATTTGGACGCGTTGCCGAGCGAGTGATGCGTCGTATGTCGCTTACCTTGTTCAGACATCTGCACAGCCTGAGTCTGGCGTTCCACCTTGATCGCCAGACCGGAGCGCTGCAACGAGATATCGAAAGGGGAACGCAGGGCATTTCATTTTTGATGAGATTTCTCATATTCAACATCCTGCCTACCTTCCTTGAACTGGGGTTGGTTATCGTCCTGCTGTTGATTAACTATCCGCCTGTGTTTGCGCTGATTACTCTTATGGCTGTCGTGCTTTACGTGGGCTATTCAGTGAAAGTCACGGAGTGGCGCACCCGGTTTGTACGCGAGGCTAATCAGATGGACTCGAGCACCCATGCGCGCGCACTCGATAGCCTGTTGAATTACGAAACGGTTAAGTACTTCACTGCAGAGGAGCGTGAGGCTAAAGATTATGATGACTCGCTAGCTAAATGGGAGCAGGCCCGTCGAATGAATCGCCTGTCTCTTTTTACCCTCAATAGCGGTCAGGCTCTGATTATCTCTGTTGCTATGGCGGCCATGCTAACCAGTGCCGCTTATTACGTATTAATCGGTGAAATGACCCTGGGTGACTTTACCCTCGTCAACGCATTCATGTTTCAGCTCTTCTTGCCGTTGAATTTTCTCGGCTTTGTGTATCGCGAGATTAAGGCTTCTGTCGCTAATATTGAGCGGATGTTTACCTTGCTTGACGTGGAGAGTCAGGTCCCGGATAAGAGTGAGAACGCGCTGGAGTTGAAGGGCGGCTCCGTGGAATTTCGTGACGTCACTTATGCTTATGGGCGCGGTAAACCGATTTTGCGCGGGTTGAATTTTGAAGTGCCCGCTGGTCGGACCTTAGCCTTGGTTGGTGGTAGCGGAGCAGGCAAGTCGACCATTACGCGCTTGTTGTTCCGGTTCTACGACGTTGACTCAGGAAGTGTGCTGATAGACGGTCAATCCGTAGCAGATGTCAGTCAGACTTCGTTGCGAGAGGCGCTTGGAATCGTCCCACAGGACACGGTGCTGTTTAACGATACGCTTCGCAACAATCTATTGTATGCATGCCCTGAGGCGACGGAAGAACAGCTTCTCGAGGCGGTGCGCATGGTCAGCCTCGACAGGTTGATAAAGGATAGTCCTGAAGGACTGGACGCAGTAGTCGGCGAGCGCGGCCTGAAACTCTCTGGCGGCGAAAAACAGCGCATTGCCATTGCCCGGATGCTGCTGAAGCGACCCGCTATCATGGTCTTCGATGAAGCGACGTCGTCGCTCGACTCGCAGACAGAACTCAGCATTATGCAGGAGATTCGTCGTGTGTCCGCAGGGCATACGGCGCTGATTATTGCCCACCGTCTGTCTACCGTGGTTGACGCAGATGAAATTGCTGTCGTGGAAGATGGCGTCATCATTGAGCGCGGGAAGCATGATGAGCTGTTGTCGTCAGGTGGTCGCTATGCCTCGCTATGGCACGCCCAGCAGAGAACCGAAACGGAGTGACTTTGTGCTGTATTGAGTGCTTGTTTTTGCATCGGTTGGGCCAGCGCAGGTAAACTGCGCGCACTTGAAATGTAGATTCTGGTGTATGCATGTCCACAAAAATTAAGGTTCGCGGTTTTCATATTGATGTCTATCAGCACGTAAATAACGGTAGATACATGGAGTTCCTGGAAGAAGCACGCTGGGAATTTATGGGCAGCAGCGGCTTTGCTCAGAAGATCGCTGACCTTGGATTGTCCATGGTCGTGGTCAATACCAATATCAATTATCGTCGTCCTGCTGTGCTGCACGATGTGTTGAATGTCAGTGTGAAGGTCATTCGTATTGGTGGGAAGAGTGCGATGTTCGAACAGGTTGTCACCCGCGAGACAGACGGTGAGCCGGAAGTTGTCGTGGATGCCACAGTGACCTTTTGTGTGATGGACCCAGTGGCCGAAAAAGCGGTTCCGCTTGAAGGTGAAATCCGAGCCATTCTTGAAGAGGTCGCACAATGAATCTGGATGAGGTGCTCGTTGAGATTAACCAGTTTCTGATGTGTCCGACCCCCGAGAGCTGGATCAATGTGGCGTTGGAAAATCAGGAGACATTACTGATTGACCATGCCAACTGCGAGAAGAAAGCGGCCTCGACTGCGATGAATCTCCTTTATCGACACATCGACCGCGCAGACCTGCTAAAGAAAATGAGCCAGCTGGCGCGTGAAGAACTCCTGCACTTTGAGCAGGTCGTGAACATAATGAAAGACCGCGGAATCAGCTATAAGCATGTTTCCTCATCGCGTTACGCGTCGGGTCTGCGTGATCTTGTGCGCAAAGGCGGGGAGGAAGAACTTGTCGATGTGCTTATCTGTGGCGCGCTGATTGAGGCACGATCTTGTGAGCGTTTTGCGGCGCTGGTTCCGCATCTGGATGATGTGCTCGCGAAATTCTACCGCTCTTTGTTGCGTTCCGAAGGGCGTCACTATCAGGACTATCTGGAACTTGCTCAGCAGTATGCGGGTTATGACATCCAATCAAGGGTGGATGAGTTTCGCGCACTTGAACGCGAGCTGATCATGAGCCCTGATCCGGAATTCCGATTCCATAGCGGAGTGCCGGACCTGGCGGCGATGTCAGCTTAATCCTGACAGGCCCGGATGATTTTCAGACAGATATCCGTTTCACGCTGATAAGCCGCATCGTCAATAACACCGGCCTTAAGATCGCGCCCGGCTTGTTCTAACCGGGCCTCAGCGTCTTTAAGGTCTGTGAACATGCGGTTTGCTTCCAAAGCTTTGAGGGTTGCTGCTGCAGTCATCTGGTATTCCTCGTCAATGGCTATGTGTGGTCTCTGTATAGCGCTCGGTTTAGTGCTCTAGTACAGATTCAAGCTAGACCGCTTATGGGAACCACACCAGTAGGCAGAGTTCCCCTTACCCTGCAATGATTACAATTTCTTGAAAGGACTGGTCGCAAAGTGAACAAACACCCGATAGATGGCGCGAATTGCGCTGGCTTGATGTTGGCGGCCCGGACCACCGGCCCTTTGTTCGGATATGACCGCTCAGCGGGGGAGGGGCAGCCCGTCCACTTTCTGCATGGCAACGGTTTTTGTGGTTTGACGCTGGCGCCATTTGCCAGTCATATGACGAGCAGCGATCAGCCTCTCTTTTTCTCAGATCTGCCAGGTCACGGTGGGACAGCCGGGCCCGGTGGGCCGGTTCAACCCGATTGGAATCGTATGGCTGATGAGGTGGCGGATTCCATTGCTGCCCTGAGTCAGGCGCCGGTTGTGGGAGTTGGTCATAGCATGGGAGGAGTAGTCTCTCTGTTGGCGGCTGCTCGATATCCTCAATTATTTGCGCGTATTGTTCTGTTAGACCCGGTCTTGTTTGGACGTGAAGTCATCTTCTATCAGCGCCTGATGAGAAAGACGGGTCTGTGGCAGAGGTCGGCGCTTGTTAAGTCTGTTACGGCCCGCAGGTCGCAGTGGCCGGATGAGGCAGCCATGCTGAAAGACCTTCGCAAAAAGAAACTGTATCGGGATTGGGAGTCAGAAGCGCTGGAAGCATTTGTGCGGTTTGCAACCCGACCTGTCATGGCCAAGGATGATGCAAAGGAAGCAATCGAACTTGCGTGTGCGCCGGCTTGGGAAGCGTCTATTTTTGGTTCGTATCCACGCGGCCTGTGGAAGGCAGTCCGGCAGATTCAAGTGCCGGTGGATATCATTACAGCGACAGACTCTTATCCTTTTATTCGTCCGGCAGTTAAACGAGCAGTGGCCGTTAATCCGAATATTCATCACCATGTTTTCGATGGGGGCCACTGCTTTCCGATGGAAAATTCTGAGTTGGCTGCGGCTAGTGTGTCGGACATATTGGCCGATTCTCGCCAGGTGGTGTGAAAACCTTTGTCAATTTAAATTCACTGGGCTATGGTGGTTTGTACTTGGGCAATTAAGTGAGTTTCGAGTAGGACCCTATGAACATGGAGATTCAGGCAGCCTTAGATGTTGCCGATGAGACTGATTCCTTCCTCCAGATCACTGATGTGATCTACGACAAAGAAGCCGATAACGGATTTGATTCGCTGAACGATGCGGAGAAAACGGTCTTCTGTCTCGACCAATTATTGCGAGAGATGGAGAACGGAGGCTTTGTTCAATTCATACACCACGAAGCGGGTGCAAAAGCTGAAGATACCCTTGAAGCGCTTGAGCGTATTAAGGCGCCTGTATCTGCTGGCTTGCTGGACCAGATCATAGCGCTATTCCCAGATCGCGCTGTTCCCGCTGATGAAGACGATCGCATTGATGCCTTCGATCAGATCGAGAGTGAACACGCAGATGAAATCGCTGCGCTGGATGATCGCTTCTACGACAGCGGCGAAAACCTTGTCCTCCTGACTTTGCGATTTGTTCAGAAAAATCTTAAAGATTTTCACTGACCGCGAACGAGTGTCACTCTTGCTATCCTGATTTAGAGTGACTCTGGTCGCACATCAGGCTGCACAGGCGGCCTGATGTCGAATTCTGACCCGAATCAGACCCGACACTCTGGCTCGGATATTTGACTTGGGAATTCGAAGGAAGAGAGCAAAAGCGTAGAAGCGCAAAAATGTAGTTGAGCAGACAGGCCAGAATGGCGTTTGCGCGTAGCTTTTCTTGTAATCTGAACGCCGAACGCTGAAACTATGACGTAGTTACAAAGGGATTGGCTATGCTCATAAGAATAATTTCGGCGCTTGCTCTGTCTGTATTTCTCACACATTCCGCGGTTGCGGAAATGTCGCTGAAGGGTGTTTCTGTTCCCGATAAAGTGACATTCTCTGGCCACACTATGGTGCTCAATGGTGCGGGTGTTCGCTCCAGATTCTTCGTGGATGCGTATGTCGCAGCACTGTACCTTCCTGAACCATCGACCGATGCGCTGGGCATTTTGGGCTCTGGTAGTCCACTTGATATCCGCGTCACTATTATTTCCGACCTGGTGACCGGTGAACGGTTTGCTGAGTCTGCGCTGGATGGTTTTGTGCGGTCTACGCACGGCGACCTGGGCCCGATCAGAGAGCAGGTTGATACCATGATTAAGACATTTCGTAGTGCTTTGAAAAAGGGTGATACCTTTGATCTGGTCTATAATCCGGACACGGGTACGGAAATATACCGAAACGGGGAACTTCAGGTGACGGTTGATGGTCTGGAGTTCAGGTCTGCCATGGCAGGAATCTGGCTATCAGACGACCCGGTTCAGTCCAGTCTGCGGGATGATATGCTCGGGCTGTGATAAAGAATTTGCAAAGGATTGCTCACAATGACCGAAACTGAATTTCAAGCGGCAATATCGGCACTGCTCCCCGATACCGTGCCCGTCCTTGTGGTCGACGATGACCCCTCTGTGATAGACGTTACTCGTCTTGTCTTATCTCGCTATCGTTTTGAACAACGACCAGTTGAAGTGTTGCAAGCTCGCTCGGCTAAGGAAGGTCAGCGAATCCTTGCAGAGCGCCCCGATATTGCCGTGGCGTTTCTTGATGTTGTTATGGCAGAAGATGATGCCGGTTTGAAACTGGTTGAATTTATTCGTAATGAACTGAGTAACCAAAAAATACGCATTATTCTGCGCACGGGTCAGGCTGGTTTCGCGCCGGAATACCGAGTTGTGCAGAATTACGACATCAATGATTACCTCGCCAAAAGTGAATCAACCCAGGAGAGGCTTTATGTCTCTCTGACGGCAGCATTGCGAGGTTATCGGGATATTCTGGCGTCTGAGTTTTTTGCTTCCCGGGTCGCTGCAGCAGAGCATCAGCGCCGTCTGACTGAACAGGCGCTGGAAGAAAAATCCCGGTTTCTTGCTCATCTGAGTCACGAGATTCGCAACCCGCTGACAGGTATGGTGGGGATCGTAGAGTTACTTGAAGATGCTGAATCCACGGAGCGGGCGGAGTTATTGGACAGTCTCGATTTTACCGTCCAGACGCTGCTGGGGGTGGTCGACGATGTATTGGATGTCGCTAAGATCGAAGCTGGGAAATTCCGTCTGCAGGAAGCCGCATTTAATATTCGCCATTGGTTAAAGCGTACCGCATCTACCTATGCTGCAACGCTTCGCCAGAAGGGGATTCATCTTTCTTACGATGTTGCCGAAGATTTACCCGAATCCCTGATCGGAGATCAGACGAGACTCCGGCAGGTATTATCTAACTTTCTTAGCAATGCCGCTCGATTCACCCCGGTTGGCGGTCAGGTCACGATAAAGCTTACGGGCACTCAGACCGATGATCAGCTGATGTTTTTTCTTGCTGTATCGGATACCGGTGTCGGCATTGCGTCGGATCGCCTGACCTCTGTGTTTAATCCTTATGAGCAGGAGGACGCGCAGACGTCGGAGGTTTATGGTGGGACTGGGCTTGGGTTAAGTCTATGCCGCAATCTGGCCGAGCTCATGAAGGGGTCGGTTGGTGTCACCAGTCGCCAGGGTAAGGGCTCCACCTTTTGGCTGGAAGTGCCTCTGAAAGTTGATAATCCGATAGGAAGCGAGAGCGGCAGTCAGAATGGCAAACGTCCCGGGCAACCACTGACGATATTGGTATGCGAAGATGACGCAACCAATCAACGCACATTGCGCGTGATTCTGGAAAAGAAGGGCGTTGCGGTTAAAGCTTTTGATCACGGCAGGGCGTTGGTAGACAGCGAAGAGTGGCGCCGTGCTGATGCAGTCATTATGGATTGTCATATGCCAGAATTGGACGGTATGGCCGCAGCGCGGATCTTGCGAGACCAAGGGTGTGAATGTCCGATTCTTGCGCTCACTGCAGGCGTGACGGATTCCGAGCGCCATGAATGCCTGGAGGCCGGTATGGATTGTGTTATCAGTAAGCCTGTGGATTACGCGATGCTATACGATCAGGTGCTCGCCCTGGTTCACAAGGGGAGGCACCCGGTTCGTATTGCCTGACTGAATTGTTCAGGGGGTTTTAGTTTTGCCCATATCAGTCTTTGTCGCTTTCGCCCATTTTTGCAATTTCTTCAAGGCGCTTAATGATTTCCCCGTTGACCGTGCCATCCGGGAATTGACCATTCTCATCCGCAATGCCCGGCTCCCTGCCAAGCAATAAATGCATGGCCTCGTCGACGTGCTTCACGCAATAGACGTGGAATTTACCGTCCTCAATTGCCTTCAGGACGTTATCGTGCAGTACCAGGTTGCGTTGGTTGGCGGCCGGGATAATTACACCTTGCTTGCCGGTTAAGCCGCGCGCTTCACAGAGCCGGAAAAACCCCTCAATTTTCTCATTTACACCACCGATAGCCTGAGCCTCACCGTACTGGTTCACCGACCCGGTGATGGCAAAGCTCTGATCGATTGGTGTATGAATCAGTGCGGATATCAAGCACACCAGCTCGGCCATGGAGGCGCTGTCGCCGTCCACGTATCCGTACGACTGCTCCATAGCGATGTGAGCAGAAATGGCCAGAGGGAAACGTTGCGCATAGCGGTTGCCAAGGAAACCGGTCAGGATCATCACACCCTTGGAGTGAATGGCCTGTCCTAGCGCGACTTCACGTTCGATATCAACGACACCTTTGGAGCCCGGGTAAACCGACGTTGTGATCCGTGCGGGAGAACCGAAGCTGGTATCGCCGAGTGACATCACTGTCAGGCCGTTGATTTTACCAATAGCGGTACCGGATGTTTCCAGAAGAACCGTACCATCGAGCATTTGCTCGAAAAGCTTGTCGTATACCCGGCCTGTTCGTTCCTGCTTCGATTTCAGGGCTCGATCAATATGGGTTGTGGTGATCAACTCATCCTGAGCGAGCTTGCGAATAAAATCGGCTTCCGCGAGCAGGTCGAATTGATCGCCGATTAATGCGCTGAGTGTGTCCTGTTGTTCCGCGAGTCGCGCACTGTGGCGGATCATACGTTCAACTGCGGCTTTGTCGAGGTCAGCGTATTTCTGTTCGTCGACGCGGCTCTTCAGAAGCTGGGCATAGGCGTGGACGTGTTCATCCGTGAGGTCAATGTCACTGTCGAAGTCGACCAGTGTCCGGAACAGACGCTTGAAGTCCTCGTCATGCTCTTGCAGTAAGTAATAAATCTGGCGAGAGCCAATCAGTACCAGCTTAAAGTTAAGTGGGATGACATCCGGAACCAGAGACGTAGTGTTCAGTAGACCTACTTCTGAATACGGCGACTCCATCTTCAATTCATTTGATTGCAGTGCGCGTTTCAATGCATCCCAGACGAAAGGCTCTGAGAGAACCTTCTCCGCATCTAGTATCAGATAGCCGCCGTTTGCCTTGTGCAACGCGCCGGGTGCAATTTTCTGATAGTTGGTAACCAGAGCACCTTGTTCACTGACGTACTCGATTCGACCAACCAGATTGGCGTAGGAGGGGTGGGGTTCGTAAATCACAGGTGCGCCGCTATCAGGCGCGTGATGCGTGGCAATGTTGGGTAACAGCGAATCTTCCAGGCTACTGCGTTTGGCGTACTCTTCCCGCAGGTCCATCAAGCGTTCTTCGACCAGTTCTTCCAGTACCAATGACGGAAGGTGTTCTTCCATCTCGGTAATGTAGTCCATGACGGGCTCGTGGTGGGAGAAGGCAGTGCGAATAGGAGAAAGAAGAGGGGTGATCGCTTCTCGAATGGTCTCTTGATTCAGGCGGCGCAATTCGTTGCTGCTTTCACGTTTCCATTGTGGCAGTTCGGCGAGTTGTTCGCTGAGCATGTGCTCTAATTCGCCGATGTCATTATGGAAGGTTTCACGCTCATCTTCAGAAAGCTGTGCAAACTCAGTCTCGTCGAGCGCCTTGCCATCGCGCATCGGGGTAAAGCTGATTGCATTTGAATCGCGATAAACCGCAACGCCTCTTTTGTGTGCTTCGCGTTCGACTGTCTCAATTGCACGGTCATAGCGGCGATTAAAGGTGTAATCGATGGCCGATTTTTTCTGCTGGTAAGTCGGGTGTTCGAGGACCGCGGGAAAGCTTGCGATCAGTTGGTCGATCAATTCGGTCATCAGGCCCTTGAAGTCACTGGCCTCTTGCGGGAGTAATGCCAGAACCTTTGGCTCGCGCGGATTGTTGAAGTTGTTGACGTAACACCAGATGTCCGGCGTTGCCTGGCGCTTGGCTTCACTTTTCAGATAATCACGCACATAGGAAGAGCGACCCGTTCCGGTATCTCCCATGACAAATATGTTGTAGCCGGGTCGCTCCATTGCGACACCGAACTGAATTGCGTTGACTGCGCGTTCCTGGCCAAGGACGCCGTGAAAAGGCTCGAGGTCGGCAGTGGTATTGAAGTTCAGTGAATCTGGGTGAATAGTTTGTGTGGCGAGAGAGTGGGGTAACGCTTGTGGCTGTTGGCTCATTGTCTGCTTATTGTCGCTTCTGAAAATTACAGTTAACAGCGAGTCGACGGATAAGACAAGCCCGGTTGAGTCTTGCGTGCTTTGTCAGGCGCGTATTGCTTTTGTTGCGAGGTCGGGGATAATTCGCCACGCAGCTATTGGTTTTCGTCTTCGAAGCAGTCTGCTAGAGCTTGCCTGGGCCTGTTCAGGGTTCAGGGGTAACATGATTGTCTGCTGTTTAGCAGAGTAGTTTAGGTGTGTGCATGTCGGTCCAGCCGGAAGACAGAACAACAATCGATATGTTCAGTACGACCCGACCGGGTCGTCCGCGTAGTAATCCGTACGACCGAACCCAACAGTCGCGATTGAATAAACGCAGTCAGCGGTTGCGTGATAAGCACGCAGGCCTGCATCGTCTCGAGGTGAAGTTGCCGGCGGATGTCGTGGCCGCTCTGGACGACGCCGGAGAAGAGCTCGGAATGTCACGTGCAGAGGTCATTACCAAAGCACTGGAGCAATGGTTGCATCTCTGATGCGTTGATTCGTCCAACTGGCCATCTAAGGTCTTGATTCTTAACTGGCTTTTGGATAATGTACGCCTCCCTGCTGATCGCAGGTCGTTATGGTGGCCCCTGCCGGTCCCCTCGCAACGATACACCGCGAACCCCGCCAGGTCCGGAAGGAAGCAACGGTAGTGGTCGACTCGTGTGCCGGGGTGTGGCTGGTATAGAGGTCATCTCCAATATCCCCTCTCTGTCTCATGTTTTCTCTCTTCGCAGTACTCCCAGATAGTCACTGACTTTCCCTGTGTATATGGTTATCATGCGCACATACTAAGTTTGGCCGGCCGATTAGAATTTAATGAGTTATCAGGTACTTGCGCGGAAGTGGCGACCACGTTTCTTTGATGAAATGGTCGGCCAGGAACACGTCTTACGGGCGCTGATCAACGCACTCAACGAAGGGCGTCTCCATCACGCCTACCTGTTTACCGGTACTCGTGGTGTAGGTAAGACAACCATCGCCCGTATTCTGGCCAAATGCCTGAACTGCGAAGAGGGTGTCAGTGCGAGACCCTGTGGTACCTGCACCTCCTGCTGTGAAATTGCGGAAGGGCGCTTTGTCGACCTTATCGAGGTGGATGCGGCTTCAAGAACCCGTGTAGAAGACACGCGAGAGTTGCTTGATAACGTTCAGTACGCGCCGACTCGCGGTCGCTTCAAGGTTTACCTGATTGACGAGGTGCACATGCTGTCAACGCACAGCTTTAACGCACTTTTGAAAACACTCGAAGAACCCCCAGAACATGTTAAGTTTTTGCTGGCGACAACAGACCCGCAGAAGCTTCCTGTCACCATTCTTTCCCGATGCCTGCAGTTCAGCCTGAAGAATATGACCCCTGAGCGTATTGTGGGGTATCTCGGCAAAGTTCTGGACGCTGAATCCGTTCCTTACGATGAACCCGCACTTTGGTCTCTTGGGCGCGCGGCGCAGGGCAGCATGCGTGATGCCCTGTCTCTGACTGATCAGGCGATCGCATTTGGTGAGGGTGAGGTTCATGACGCTCAGGTCAATGCCATGCTTGGCAGTATGGACCGCGGACGTCTGTTCCGCCTGGCAGAAGTGATGGCCAAAGCTGACGCGGCGGAAATACTTGCTGAAACGGCATCCATGGCTGAGCATTCACCGGATTACGACGAGATTTTGCAGGGGTTGCTGCACATCTGGCACCGGGCGTCGTTGGCGCAAGTGGTCCCGGATGCGATCGACAATGCAGAGGGCGACCGGGAAGCAATACTGCAGTTATCCATGGCGATGCCTGCCGAAGATCTGCAGCTCTGCTACCAGATCGCATTGCAAGGTCGACAGGATCTGGCAATTGCTCCCGATCCCCGTCAAGGCTTTGAAATGATTCTGCTGCGTATGCTGGCGTTCCGGCCTGCACCGGAATCTGTGCCGGAGCTGGATCTTGTTTCGGCGCTCGAAAAAAAAAAGGCAATAGCGCCTGACGAACGGCGTTCAGTCCAACCAGTTCAATCTGAAAGTGAAGTGAAACCGGCATCTGGCGCTAGTCCAGAGTGCGGTGAGTCTTCTGAAGCGCATGACGTTGCGCAGCCGTCGGTCGAAGAGTCCTCCCGGCCGGAAGCAGATAGCCTTGAGTCGGATGGCCCTGAATCGGAAAGTGCTGAGTCGAACAGTCTTTACGCCAGCGTAAACCAAGCCGAGCCTCAAAAAACTGAAGATGATTCCGCCCGGCCTGACGTCACCCAGTCAGAGGCCGCTCAAACCGATGTGGCTGAGCTTGAGGTAACTGGGTCTGAGGTAGCAGCGCCTGAGGTGACTGCCCCTGAAACCGAGAACAGCCCACAGCAACCGCCTGCATCAGATCAGTCTGCAGGTAAGCCTCTGAGTTCATTGATGGATGGCTCTGCCGGTGATAGCTCTGTCGGTGGTGGCTTTGCCAATGTAGCAGCGAACGTAGCAGCGGAAGACGCCGCATCTACGATAGAGAGCACGATAGAGACCACAGTAGAAACGCCATCTGAAAGTGCACCAGAGTCCCTGGATGCATCAGCATTGCCTGAGATTGCTGCACACACATGGCATCTTTGGGTCGATCATCTGACCCTGGCGGGTCTGCCGATGGCGATAGCCAGAAACAGTGCGCTGGTATCTGTCTCTGATTCTGCTGGTAGTCTGATCCTTGAGTTCGATGTCGATCCCGCGCAAGGTGCACTTTACAACGATACCCAGCGTCAGCGGATTGCGGCCGCATTGGCGGAGCATCTACCCGGGGTATCTTTAACGATGTCATTGACTCCTCCAAGAGGGGAAACGCCGGAGCAAAGGCGTCAGCGATTGCTGGCGGATGCTCTGTATTCTGCGCGTCAGGCAATCGACAGCGATCCAGTCGTAAATCAGATTGTTGCTGAGTTGGGCGGGCAGGTTATCGACGAGACCGTCCGACCTAACTCGTAGAGCGGTGAGACGAAAAATCAGAACGTCAAATAGAAAGACGTTAAACACAAGGGCTGGCGGGATTAACGCCGACAGCACCGACTGAAGAGAGGTACGTATGATTAAAGGTGGAATGGGCAATCTGATGAAGCAGGCCCAAAAGATGCAGGAACAGATGGCCAAAGCTCAGGAAGAATTGGCGTCTGCAGAAGTAACCGGCGAAGCGGGTGCGGGTCTGGTGAAAGTCGTGATGACAGGGCGCCACGATGTGAAACGCGTCGATCTTGACGACTCTATCATGGAAGAAGACAAGGAGCTGCTCGAAGATTTGCTCGCTGCCGCTGTTAACGATGCCGTACGAAAAATTGAACAGAACAACCAAGAGCATATGTCTAAGCTGACGTCTGGCATGGGCTTGCCTGCGGGTATGAAGCTGCCGTTCTGATTGAATGAAGACTTCTTCTGACTACACGCAGTTGTGTCGTTTACTGGGTGAGCTGCCGGGTGTTGGCAGCAATGCGGCCGAGAGAATGGCCGAATGGTTGATACATCATGGCCCGCGGACTGAGTTGGAAGTGGTTCTGAATGGTATTAACGATGCCGGAGTGTGTCCCGACTGCAATCGGTTAATGTCGCGCTCCGGGTGCTCCGGTTGTGGTCAGGCCGATCCAGACTCTTCCGTCTTGCTGGTCTGTGCGACTGAGAAAGATCTGCGCGCGATTAACGATGCAACTGAGTTTGCTGGGCCGGTTTTTGTGCTGCATGGTGAGTTATCGCCATCGCGTAATATTGGCCCCGCTCAGTTACAGCTCGATAAGCTGGCTATCCGAATAAACGAAATTGATCCCCCGTGTGTGGCGATCGCCGTTTCTGCCAGTGTAGAAGGCCGGGCAACAGCAGAGTTTATATTCAGGAAAACAGGGCGCTCAGGTCATTCTGGGTCTGTTGAGGAAGTCATTCAGTGGCTGAGAAGTAGAGATTGAACATGGTAAATGTCATTGCGCCGGTTCCTGCACCGCTCTGGATTGCGGACGATAAAACACTGCAAGAAGCTTGTCGTCGATGGTCTGAGGCGGATTTTCTTGCGGTCGATACCGAATTTGTCCGCACCAGCACCTTTTACCCTAAACCAGGGCTGATACAGGTTGCAGACGACCATGGGGCGGCGTTGATTGATCCCCTGGCTGTGTCCGATTGGTCTGATTTTCGCGCATTGATGGTGTCGTCAGATGTGGTAAAGGTTTTCCACTCATGCGCTGAGGATCTGGAAGTCTGTAAGCGTATCTTCGATGAAGTGCCTAGTCCTTTATTCGACACTCAGATAGCGATGGCGTTAACTGGATTCGGCAGTTCGGTTGGCTTCCAGAGAGCGGTAAATGAGCTGCTTGAACTCGACATTCCAAAGGAAGCGACGCGAACGGACTGGCTGCAGCGGCCTTTGACTGAAGTACAGATGGAATACGCCACTGCAGATGTTCACTATCTGCATTACCTGTATCCAATGCTAGTCGCCAGGCTTGAGGAAAAAGACCGATTGGGCTGGCTGTATGAAGAGTGCGAACGATTGGTCGATTCGGCGCGTGAGCCCGAAGGTGATTATAGTTTGGCGTACCACCGGGTTAAATCTGGTTGGAAACTGCGCCCGCAGGAGCAATGTGTGTTGCAATACCTGGCTGAGTGGCGGGAACAGCAAGCGCGGCTAAAAGATGTGCCCCGTAACAAGGTGGCCGACGATCCGACACTTTGGAATATCGCGCGCTTTGAAGCCCGTAATCGTGATCAGCTGATCAAGGCGGGGATGAGGCCGCATATTGTCCGCGATGCTGGAAAACAGGTTCTGGCATTGGTTCAGCGTGGGCTGGAACAAGATGCAGAAAATTGGCCACAACAGTTGCAGAAACCTCTCTCCATTGACGATGGGAATGTGCTTAAGTCGATGAAAAAAGTCGTTGTCCGCTGTGCTGAGGTACTGGATATCCCTGCGGAGTTGCTGGCCAACAAAAAGACGCTCGAGGCGATGATTCGCTCAGAGCAAGATGACTTGCCACCTCACTTATCAGGCTGGCGTAAAGAACAAATAGCAGATGCGCTTGTTGAGCATCTGAAAGAAATCAGGCAATAAATTATGACCGAGAATAAGCGCATTCTTTGTGATGTGTTCAAAACACGAAAAAAAGACGAAATGTACCTATATGTAGAGAAAAAAGAGGGCTTTTCTCGTGTGCCTGACGAGTTGATGGATATGTTCGGCAAGCCTGAACTGGCTATGACTTTGCTTCTAACTCCAGACAAAAATCTTGGTCGTGCCGATGCGGAAAAGGTGCTGTCGGACCTTGATGAAAAGGGCTTTTATCTGCAGATGCCGCCAGCAAAAGAGCCCTACATGCTTGATCTGTTCTGTCGCAAGGACGATGAATGAGCGCAGCGCAGCCATTTTGGGAGACCACACCGCTTGCTGAGATGTCTCGCCAGCAATGGGAGTCTTTGTGTGATGGATGTGCCTTATGCTGTCTGCACAAGCTTGAGGATGAAGATAGCGGCGAAGTGTTTTACACCGATGTTCATTGTCGGCACATGGATACGAATGACTGCTCGTGTACTGTTTATCAAAAGCGGCAGGAATACGTACCGCATTGCGTCTGGCTGACGCCTCAGCAGGCCCACGAATTTCATTGGTTGCCAGAAACCTGTGCTTATCGCCTGGTTGCGGAGGGTAAACCATTGCATGATTGGCACCCCTTAATCACAGGTAACGCCGAGAGTGTTCATGCCGCAGGCATATCCTTGCGAGGGAAAGGTGTGGCAGACAACCTTGTGAAAGAAGAAGACTGGGAAGATCACATTATATGGAAAGCGTAGCGAGCTATTACACATACTGGGCTGTTTATATGGCCGCTGCATTGATCGGCTACTGGTGTTGGGGGCGGATGGCCTTTTGGGTGGCTGAGCGCGGGGTTGTTTATCACCTGTACAGTGCAGTGGGTGCGGTTCTTATCTTTACTCCTTTACCTGTAACAGGCCAGGAACAAACGCTTGCGCCGGGGTTTGTTGCGATCGCGTTTACCTTTATTTCAGAAGGGTTTTCTGGGTTGTATGAGTTTGCTGTGTGGTATCTCGCATCGACTGTTCTGGCAGGCATAGCCTTGATAGTCGGACTGATACTTATTAAACCGGAAGCAAAAGCCAAGGCCAGTGTTGTGAAGCGTGAGCAACCTTCATCGGTCCCCGATAATCCATTTCGCTGATTGGCAAAACAGTCCGTTTATTTCCCCCTCCTGATTCGTCCCACTGCGTGCAGAACTGTAGATCTCTGCAGGCAGTGTGTTTGCTTCATAATTTTTCCAAAGCCGCCATCGTGGCCTGATTATTCCGGGGTGCCTTAACCTCAGATACTGACTTTTCTGGCTAACTCACGAAACTTTGCTAGGTTTAAATCAGGGTGTGCCTCAAGTGTGGAACCCGGCTTCGGTCGGCTCCGGTCTGGGCAATAAACACTCTGACGTACGGCGCCCATAATGGGCGACCGATAAGATTGTTTTTACGCATAGTGACGTGTGCGCCGCCTGGCGCGATTGAGGGTTAAGATCATGGCAAACCATATATTCATTCTTGCTACCGTTATGCTACTCGCAGGTATCTTCGGCGGTCTGGTGAATTTCTACCTGTACGGCGATAAAGACCCGGATTCAGCAAGTCTGCCGCGCTTTCTGGTGGTGGGTGTAGGTGCCTCGTTTCTGGTGCCTGTTGTCCTCGATATGGTGAACAGTGAACTGGTGCTTGAGAGTCAGGGTGATCCGTCGCAATTACTCATATTTACCGGTTTCTGTCTTGTTTCAGCTTTGTTGAGTCGTTTCGTTATCGACAATATGTCCGACCGGATTCTCAACGAGGCGAATGTGGCGCGTCAGCGCTCTGAAGAAGTGGAGCAGGATCTTCGTATTATCCAGAATGAGTTGTTACCACTCATCGATACCGAAACGGAAAAGGACATGAGCGGATATGATCCGCAGATGGCCACTGTGTCTGAAGAGCTCGATACAACCTCCACGCAGATTCTGAAAGTTCTCTCGAATGGTCGCTACATTTTCCGGTCGCTGGCTGGTGTGTGCCGTGAGTGCAATCAGGAAGAGTCTACCGTTCTGAAAACACTGCATGTGCTGACCGTTCGTAGTCTTGCAGGCAAGGTGAGCGGTAAAAATGGTGTTCGCTGGCACATCACAGAAAAGGGTCGCCGGGTACTCGAAAACAGCCTTTGAATTGATCGGCAACAGTAACGGGAGCGCTGAGCCAGTATGACGTTTCTACGCAGTATGATTGTCGCAGTGGCGGTGGCGTTCTTTGCAATGCCGTCGCTTGCTGACGAGAGCAATGTCCCTGACGTGCGGATTGTCATCGATATCTCCGGCAGCATGAAAGAGACGGACCCGCAGAATCTCCGCCGTCCGGCGCTTAACCTACTTACCGAATTATTGCCCGAGGGCTCCAGGGCGGGTGTCTGGACCTTCGGACGATACGTCAACATGTTAGTTCCTCTTGGGGATGTAGATGACCAATGGCGCAATGCCGCGCGAGAGTCATCTTCGAAGATCAGCTCTGTTGGTCTGAATACCAATCTTGTCGATGCTCTTGACAGGGCGCTGTACGAAACGTCGCTGGACAGCGGCTTTGATCAGACCGTTATTCTGTTGACGGATGGTCGTATCGATATGGATGACAGTCAGGGAAATCCCCAATCCGCCGCAAATGCAGCGGCACGTGCACGTTTAATTGAAGCGGTGCTTCCTCAGTACATGTCCCGTAATGTACGGATTCATACCTTGGCTCTTTCAGACGGTGCAGATGCCGCTGTGCTCAGTCAGCTTGCAATGGAAACGGATGGGCTTGCCCTTAAAGCGCATACCTCTGATGAATTAATGCCCGCATTTCTCAAGGCCTTTGATCGTGCGGTGCCCAGTGAGCAAGTACCACTGGTAGGAAATACCTTCTCGATCGATCCCAGTGTTAACGAATTTACAGCATTGATCTTTCGCGCGGCGACGGATAAGTCTACAGAGTTGGTTGCTCCTTCGGGCCAGCGAATTTCGATGGCCAGCGCTGCGACATCACCGGATGTCCGCTGGCATCATGATCTTAACTTCGACCTCATTACGGTAAAAACGCCCGAAAGCGGTGATTGGATTGCTGATGCGGATGTGGCGCCGGATAGTCGTGTGCAGATTTTGTCGGACCTCAAATTGAGCGTTGCAGGTCTGCCCGGGAGTCTGTTTTCAGGTGTTCCTGTGCAGTTGGAAATGGCGCTGGAGAATGAAGGGTCTGTGGTCACGGAGCCTACAATTTTGCAGCTGACTGATGTCAGTTTAAAAGTCACCGCGCCGGATGGCCGGGTCGGTAGTAAGTTACTGTCTGATCCTGAAGCTCTGCCTGCTGATGGAGTGTTCCGCGAGACACTGAGCAGGTTGTCGCAACCTGGTGAGTATCAGATTGAGGTTAATGCCGAGGGCAGGACATTCCAGCGCCGACAGGTGTTGACCGCAACGCTGGCCGAACCAATGCGTGTGGAGGTTGAGCCTGACCCAGAGCAGCAGGTGCTGAATGTACGCGTTTTTCCCGAAAGTGATCTTGTTGATACGAGTCTCTCCCGAGTTATATCCCGCATTGCCAGCCCTGATGGTAGCTCTGTAATAAATGCGATGGAATACGGTAGCGATTCCGGTGCGTGGGAGTTGGCCCTTGTTGCCGATAAGGGGCCGGGCGAGTACGAAATCATGCTCAATATTCGTGGTGTTTCAGCCAGCGGTAAGACATTTAAGAGTAAGCCTGAAAGCATTCAGGTGACTTTCCCCTTAGTGTCGGAATCAGAGCAAGAGTCGGCGATGCAGCCTGACGACATGCTCTCTGAGCCTGCTGCACCCGAGGTATCAGAGCCAGAACCTGAATCAACTCCTGAACCAGAGCCAGAGATTCAGGAACCACCCGTTGAACCCATCGCTCCTGATCTCGCTGCACGCTTTAACGAGCAGGCTGAGGCTGCACAGCCGGAATCCTCGGAAACGGATGGTGCCGGCGAGCAGGGCGCTGAGAATGAGACCAGCGATGAGGCTGACGAAGAAGAGGGCGGTGTTGCCTGGTGGGTATATGTTCTCCTTGGTCTTGCTAATCTCTTGTTGCTTGGAGGGCTGGCATGGTGGTGGTTTATGCGCCGCAAGAAAAATACCGAGCCAGCCGAAGAGATTGCCGCAGCTGAAGCGCTTGATCTGGATACGGGTCCGCTTGATGACGCGGATCTGGATTCGGCTGACTTCGATAATTTTGACGGGGTCGAAGAAGAGGAGATCCCGCAGGCTGAGGAAGATAGTCATATTCCTACGTCTATGGGGGGTGACACGGATATGGGCTCGCCAGAGCCGCCCACGGAGAGTGCGGCTCTCGACGATGAAGGGGATGATTGGGGCGAATTCGACCTTCCGGATGAAAACCCGGAGGATAAAAAGTAGGGCGTATATTCCGTCATAATGAACAAAACGCGCTTTATGTCTGATTTTAAAGCCTTTTTTCTGTCCCGCCTTGCTGTACCAAACAGGCCTCCTT
This sequence comes from Thalassolituus sp., assembly GCA_006212115.1. Lineage (GTDB taxonomy): Bacteria > Pseudomonadota > Gammaproteobacteria > Pseudomonadales > Oceanobacteraceae > Thalassolituus. Next base: position 51,815 of record PDUK01000023.1, read on the forward strand.
ATACTCTGGCTGGTCAAGAATCAGAGTTAATGAGGTCTATTCTCAATGAAATTCCAGGGCACCAGTGATTACGTAGCGACGCCAGAGCTGCAGATGGCAGTGAACGCGGCGATTACACTTCAACGTCCATTGCTTCTGAAGGGTGAGCCAGGTACAGGTAAGACTATGCTGGCGGAGCAACTGGCGGCGTCACTGGGCACCGACCTCATTCAGTGGCACATCAAAAGCACCACCAAAGCCCACCAGGGTTTGTATGAATACGATGCGGTAAGCCGACTGCGCGACTCTCAGCTGGGCGTCGACGGTGTAAACGATATTTCGAACTACATCGTCAAAGGTAAGTTGTGGGAAGCCTTTGAGGCAGACAAGCCGGTCGTTCTGCTGATCGACGAAATCGACAAAGCCGACATCGAGTTCCCGAATGACCTGTTGCTGGAAATCGATAAGATGGAATTCTTCGTCTATGAGACGCAAGAACGTATCGTTGCCAAGCACCGGCCTATCATCCTGATCACCAGTAATAACGAGAAAGAACTTCCTGATGCTTTTCTGCGTCGCTGCTTCTTCCACTACATCGACTTCCCAGATCGTGAAACCATGCAAGCGATTGTCGATGTTCACTTTCCGGATATTCAGGCGCAGCTTGTCAACGATGCACTGGAAGTTTTCTTTGATGTACGCAAAGTGCCGGGTCTTAAGAAAAAGCCATCCACTTCAGAACTGGTTGATTGGTTGAAGCTGTTGATGGCGGATGAGCTTGGCGTCGAGCTGTTGCGCAGTCAGGATACGACTAAGGCCATCCCACCTATGGCAGGTGCGCTGGTTAAGAACGAACAGGATGTCCATCTGCTTGAGCGTCTGGCCTTTATGAGCCGTCGTCGGGGCTGATAGATCATGCTGATCGATTTTTTCGATACGGTTCGAAAGGCCAAGGTCCCTTGTTCTATTCGTGAGTATCTCGACCTGATTGAGGCGGTGCAGGCGCGCGTGGCGTTTGCAGATCTCGAAGAGTTTTACGCGCTCTCCAGGTTGGTCCTTGTAAAAGACGAGAAACACTACGATAAATTCGACAAGGCTTTCGCGGCCTACTTTGAAGGTATCGATGCGATGCCATCTTTGTTCGACGATGCCAATATACCGGCAGAGTGGATGCGCAAAGAGATGGAAAAACTCTTATCTGAAGAGGAAATGGCAAAGATTGAGTCGCTCGGCGGTTTTGACGAGTTGATGAAAACTTTGCAGGAACGTCTCGAAGAGCAGCATAAGCGTCACCAGGGCGGTAATAAAATGATCGGTACTGGAGGGACTTCTCCTTTCGGTGCGGAAGGTTACAACCCGGAAGGTGTTCGGATCTCTCAAAACCGCTCACGACATAAGAAAGCCGCCAAAGTCTGGGATCAGCGGAATTACCGCAATCTCGACGATAATGTGCAGTTGGGCATTCGTAATATCAAAGTTGCGTTGCGCCGTTTACGACGATTTGCCCGCCAAGGCGCAGCCGATGAGCTGGATATGAATGATACTATCCGCTCAACTGCCCGGAATGCTGGATTGCTTGATATCCGCATGGTGCCAGAGCGTCACAATGCAGTTAAAGTACTGCTCTTCTTTGATGTGGGTGGTTCCATGGACCCACATGTCCGTATGTGTGAAGAGTTATTCTCGGCCGCGAAAACCGAATTCAAACATATGGAAACCTTCTACTTTCACAACTGCCTGTATGAGTCAGTGTGGAAGAATAATGTTCGCCGTATGAACGAGCGCACAGAAACCTGGGACATTTTGCGCAAGTATGGTCAGGATTACCGGGTGATCTTCGTGGGAGACGCCATGATGGCGCCTTATGAAGTGACGCATCCGGGTGGCAGTGTTGAACACTGGAATGAAGAAGCTGGTGCAACCTGGATGCAGAGGATGGCAGATCACTTCGATAAGTTGGTCTGGTTAAATCCGGCGCCTGAGGATCATTGGGGAAATGGTGGCTCACTAGGCGCAATACGGACACTGGTAAATAATAAAATGTATCCCATGACTCTATCGGGTCTGGAAGATGCAATGAGGTTTCTCAGTAAATAACTGAGGCCGGGTAATCTGACGTAGTAGGCTGCTCTTGCAGCCTGTGTCGCCCGGATAATAATAAAGAACGCAGGGCGTAAAACATGCAGGCGACTCGCTTGTTCTCACTGTTAGTCAAAGTTGTATTGGGATTGGGGCTGAATATGCTGGTCGTGGCGACTGCCACAGCCGAGCAGGTTTACATCGGCCTTCGTAATGGCCCATCCGACGCTTTCCCTGTGATATACGAGGTGACGCCTTACCGTCAGTTGGACGTAATCCTGCGTCGGGGTGACTGGGTCAAGGCGACAGATGGTCGCAGCAGTGGTTGGCTGCATGTCGATGATTTGCACCTGCTAGAAACCTTTCCTCGCGACAAACTCTGGAAACTGGTTAATGAAACCCGCCCGGGGCCATACCGTCTTGAATTCTCCACATCCTCGCTTCAGTCCTTTTCTGTCGGTGGACTTTTTCCAGTTTTCGATCAGACCCTGTTCGCGCGCTACAGCCGCGCTCCAAAAGGTGATACTTCTTGGTCGTTGGCTCAGGCTGGTTGGTTGAATGAATTCGCACGCCCGACTGATGAGTTGACCTTCTCGTGGAGCGGAGCCATTGGATATGCTCAGGACCAGCAGGGCAGTGAGTTCTGGTCGTCAGAGCAACAGCCTGTATGGACGGGCATTCTGGGTGTCGAGGCTATGTGGCAAGCGGATCGCTATTTTGAACTTGGTGCGCGCGGCGAGGCGGCGACAACTTTGAATAATGATATGACGACGCACCGATCTGTGTCGCTCATCTGGAGATTACGTTTATGACCGCTTTTCTGTTGCGCAACATTCCCGCTTTGTTGATGGGAGTGTGTTTGCCGTTCTCCGCTTCAGCAGAGGTGTACAGTCCGGGAAACCAGAATAATGGTTTGAATGAACTTGAGGACACCGACGTACAGCACGGTGTATTCAGTGTTGGTTACGTCAATACCCTTGCGTATAACAACGATTCGCAGCCCGGTATCCTGTTTGGTGGTCGTTACTTTGCAGGCGAACGTTGGTATTTACTCGGTGAATTGCAGGTTGGCAGTCATAGTACACGGGCTGTTGTAAGTAACGGCGAAGTACTGCGTGAAGATGATGAAGAGCTTCTTCGTTATTCAGCTGGGGCTGGTTATGCGATTTTACAGGGAACGGCCAGCACGTCTGGACTTCGGGCCGTTCCATGGTCAATCGCTGCAGAGTTTAACGCTGGCGAACAACAGTCAGGTGACACCAGTGGTCGATATGCGTCTTTGGGACTGAACGTTCAGTTTTACGGTGAGCGCGTTTGGACAAGCGTTGGGGTGCGTGAATTTTTGATTGATGATGAGCGCTTGCAGGCACTGGAATCAGACGGGGGTACTCAGTGGGATATCTCACTCGGCTTGTGGTTCTGACTCTTTTAGGTTGCAGTTTGTCCGCAGTAGCGGATGAGGAAGTGGCAAACGTTCAGACGAGTCTGAAGCCCGGTGATCTCGTGCCGGATTTTACTATGCCTGCAACGAACGGTTTTGGTCAGCGACTGCAGGAAGCACGTGGATCGTACCTGATGTTGATATGGCTGGGTAATTGCGACGAGTGTTCGGAGCGATTGGTGCGTTATCAACTGCTGGCGGAAAGCCTTGAAATTGAAGGGTTAAAAGGTTGGTTCGTATGGACGCCGAAAGGAAAACGGCAACCACCTAATATGCGTCTTCCTGTTCTGAAGTACGAAGAACAGTGGCGCCAGAGTTGGACGTTCAGTGATCGTCCGGCAGTGATGTTAATTAATGCAGATGGACGCCTTGATCATCTGCTGACGGGTGACTTGAGAGACAACTACCAGGAAACCGAACAAGTTGTTATGCGCTGGATGAGTAAAGGGCGCGATTATCAGAGACCGGAGTAAATGATGAAATATGTGTTAATGCTGGCCCTGTTCTTTGCTGGCTACGCAACTGCTGAAGATGCAGCTGTTCGCGAGCAGGTGATGACGGCGAAAGAGGCAGTGTTAGAACTGAATCGTGATTTGTATGAGCTGGAGCGTGAGCTGCTCAGCCCGGCTACTACGCGTGCCGCATTCCACATTACGTTGAATCACGGTGAATATTTTGAGCCTCTCGCGGTCGAGTTGTCCGTAGACGGACAGCTGGAACTGCAGCATCTGTATACAGAGCGACAGGTTAAAGCCTTACGTATGGGAGCTGTGCAGCCTCTCGGTGATTTGAATCTGGCACCGGGTAAACACGATATTTCTGTCACTATTCGTGGTGTCGATCATCAAGGGCAGGGACGTGAGCTGGCCATTACTGAAACGGTTAGCAAAACAGGCAAACCACTTATTGTTGAGCTTTTAATTGTCGATCGTGAAGAACTGCAAAGCGCACGACTGCAACTCAAATACTGGTAATTAAATGCGGATTTTATTATCGCTGTTAGTGCTTATCCCTCTACTGCATGGAGGGAATGTCCTTGCTGAAGATGCTCTGGACGAAGCACTTGATATTGATCTCGACGAACTCGGCGTGAGTGATGACGCAGAGGAACGGCTGCTGCGTGGTAACTTTTATTTTAGCTACTTAACGGGTGATTACTACCGCACTCTCTACTACCTCCGCCAGTGGAAGCAGCTAATCGGTAGCGAAGGTACGCCAGAAACAGAAGCGGAAGTAATGCGTGCCGCTGTCTATCTGTCTCTGGGATTGGAAGATCAGGCTGAGGACCTGTTTTATCAGGTGTTTAACCAAGGCGCTGGAGCTTCGGGCGATGCCTGGTACTTCCTCGCGCAACGTTTGTTTTCTGCAGGTTATTACGCACGGGCCGAACAAGCCGCGCGAAATGCGCTTGCGGCCACTCCTGTTATGTCATCGCGGTTTCAGCAAGAGCTGCGTTATCTCCTAGTAAGCAGTATCAGTGAACAGGATCGCATTGAAGAAGCGGTCGCCGCGATGCAGGGAATGCGCGATGCGAGTATCTGGACGGGTTACGCGCGGTATAACCTGATACTGGCGATGCAGCGCCAGAATTATCGCAGTCGGGATATCGAATCGACAGTTGATGAAGCTATTTACTACCTGCCGGAGGATGAAGAGGGCACTGCACTTCGAGATCGCATTCTTTTGATATCAGGTATTGCCGCCATGGAACGCGATAAGCTGGTCATGGCTAATCGCTATTTTTCAGATGTAACGCTGGAGTCGGTATTTACCCCTCCAGCTCTACTGCACTATGGCTGGAACCTGCTGGCGCAGTGGCGCTACGAAGACGCTATTCAGCCGTGGCGGATACTTCAACAACTCTACGATGAATATCATCCAGCGGTCGTTGAGTCATATTTAGCTGTTCCGCATACGCTCGAACTTGTCGACGCCGTTAATCAGTCTGTACTCGCTTATGAACGTGTCGAAGATCGACTGTCTGTCATGGTGGACGAACTTAAGCAGCTTAACCAACGCGATTCCTTGGGCGCCTGGTTGGGTGAGTGGCGTGATGAAAATCAGCAGGAAGACTGGGGTTGGCAGCGTCAGAAGCTTACTGACTTACCGCAGAGTCAGGTGACTCGCTTTGCTCAGGGGCTACTGAAAGAAGAAACTTTTAACCAAGAGTTGGCGAGGCTGCATGATCTAGACCGAATTCGGGCTGACCTGGCCAAAGCGCAGTATCAGTTAGGGCTTTGGCAGGACGTTCTTGAACAACGTCGCGCTAACCTCGAAGCATTAGGTGGTGAGGCTCTGTTGGATGAGCTTGAGGCCCGACAGATGGATGTGCTGCGAGATATTCTCGCCGTTCAGGACCGTTTGCTTGATGAAGACGAAACCGTTTTCTCGTTTGCATCGAAAGCAGATGAAGTGCGTATTAGCCGTTTGCGCAATGTCGTTCCTGCGGTAACAACACTGCAGAAGATTGGTACGCCGACGCGTGATTTAGCACCCTATAAAGAACGCTGGCGCCGCATGAGAGGCTTGCAACTCTGGTCCATTTACGAAGCTCAACCTCAACGTAAATGGGATACCGAACGCGACCACATGATTCTGCGCTCCGAGACAGATAAGCTTTTCCGTCAACTGGAAAATACCCGTACTTCTTTAATATGGGCTGATAGTTATTGGCAAGGGTTCCCTGAACGTGTGCAGCAATTAAAAACTCGTATCGTTGAATTCGATGTGATTGTGGCTGACTTGCAGCAAGAGCAGGAATCAGTGCTCACCGATATGGCACGTGACTACCTGACGGAACTCGATGAAAGACTCACCCTCTACCTGGCGCAGGCCCGGCTGGCACTTGCCCGTCTTTACGACGACTCTCTTCAGCAGGAATTTGGCTCCGAGCCCGTTACATCGTCGGCGGAGTCCACGCGTGATGTGAAGGCTTCAACGCCTGAGCAGACTGACAAGGAGGCTGAATAATGAGCTTCCTTAAAACAGTCGTCCTGATCAGTGTTGTATTTACCCTGTCTGCCTGTAGTTGGCTGGGGAAAAAGGACGAGCGCCGATATCTTTCAGACATTGGTACTCTTACCGTTCGAACGGCCTCAAACGAGCCTCTGGGTGTTGATCATAAAGACGTTATCCGCAGCTACAAATCGTACCTTGAGGTCAGTACTGATCCAGAAATGCGAGTTCGTGTTGCTCATCGGATTGCTGGTCTGAAATTACAGTGGGATGAGATTCGCCTTGATGAATTTGACGATGATATCGACTCTATGGTTGCAGAAGACAGAGAAATGGCCGAAGCCTCGATCGGCGATTACGAAGCGCTTTTGTCTCTCTATCCCGATCGCATTGATAACGACGCAATTTATTATCAGCTCGCAAAGGCGTATTCGTTAGCGGGCCGTACGAATCAGGCAATTGCGGTACTGGAAGAGTTAACCGCTCGTTATCCGGAATCCATTTACTATCTCGAGTCGCAATTCCGTCTTGGTCGCATGCTCTACAACGTCCGCGATTACGAAGCCTCAGAAATGCGTTTTGAGCAAGTGGTTGCGTTTGGTGATCAGGGAAATCCGTATTATCTGGATGCGCAATATTTTGGTGGTTGGGCACTGTTTAAGCAGAATCGTCTGGAAGACAGTCTTCTGGCTTTCACTGAAATGATTGAGGAACATTTCCCAGACGACGAAACCTTAATGGCTGCGGAAGGCGCTGAACTCGAAGTGCTGAATGATAGTCTGCGAATTATGGCATTAATGTTCGATTACCTGGGTGACTGGACGGAAATTGCTCGCTTCTATGACGAACACGGCAGTCGGTATTTCGAATATCGCATCTACGCTGAGCTATCCAACCAGTATTACGAGAAAAAGTATTTCAAAAGCTCCGCGTCGACTTTGCGCGCTTTCGTTGATCGCTTCCCAGGCGATGACCGAGCGCCTTTGTATTATCGACGTCTTATTTCTGGTTATGAAAAGGCGGGATATCCGCAACTCCGACGTAAGCACAAAAAGATATTTATTGAGCGTTTCGGGGTGGGGTCGCCATATTGGAATTCTCATGGCGAGGACGTACGCACTCTGATTACAGTGGCACTTGGAGATTACATCTGGGATCTCGCTACATTTGCTCATGGTTGGGGGCAGCAATCGAGTTCGAAGTCGCAGAAAAGAGAGCGGCTCACTGAGGCGGCTGATTGGTATCGCGAATACATTCGAAGCTTCCCGAAGGCACCGGACGCGGTGAAGGCGCATTTCCTTCTGGCTGAAATTTCATATGAAATTGGTAATTTCGACGACGCAAGAAACAACTACGAAATCGTCGCCTACCAATACCCACTTTATGAAAATGCGGCAGAGGCGGGTTACGCTGCATTGCTGGCGTACAACAAGTACCGTCCGACGCCAGAGGACGCGTTGCGGTGGCGTCAGTTGACGGTTGCCAGTGCGAAACGCTTTGTTCTCGAGTTTCCAGAAGACGAGCGTCGCGACACTGTTTTGGTAAATACCGCAGAAATGTTGTTAGGCGATGAGTATTACGAGCAAGCGCTATCGACCGCTCGTCTGGCTCAGAAAAGTGGTATGGAATTGCCTCCACGATATTCTTACGGTGCCTCACTTGTTCAGGGCCACTCCGCGTTTGAATTGGGTGAGTTTGCAGAAGCCGAAGGAGCCTTGCTCGCTGCGTCTGAATATACCGAGCTAACACGCAAAGAACGCGGTGAACTCCGACAGAAGGCTGCTGCCGCGATTTATAAACAGGGTGAAGCTGCGCAGGAATCCAATCCAGAAGAGGCGGTGGCTCAGTGGTTGCGATTGGCCGATGTAGTGCCAGAGAGCAATCTGCGCGAAAACGCCGAGTACGATGCGGCGACTTTGTTGATGCAGGTTGCGGATTATCCGCGCGCTCAGGAAGTTCTGTTGGCGTTTCGTGATACATACCCTAAGAGCGAATTCAGTGCTGATATTCGCAGTAAATTAATTATTGCTTATGAAGAGCAGGGCGAGTGGCGTCAGGCAGCGTTTGAACTTCAGTCTGTATCTGATAGTGGCAGCAACGACGAAGAAAAACGCATTGCGGCTTTCCAGTCGGCAGAATATTTCGAGAAGGCCGAGGATTACGATAACGCTATCGTGATGTATCGACGCTATGCGCATACGTATAAACGTCCTTTTGATCCCGCTATTGAAGCGCATTACAAGTTGGATCAAATCTACGCGAAGTTGGAAGAAGAGGAAAAACGACGCTTCTGGTTGGATAAAATTATCAGTCTTCACTTGCGCGCGGGGGAGGATCAGACTGATCGATCCCGCTATCTGGCGTCTCAGGCTGCGTTTGAATTAGGGGAATTTGATCGGAATAAATTCGACAATATTTCGATCAGCTTGCCGCTCGCCAAGAGTATTGTGCGGAAAAATAACGCGATGCAGGGAGCGTTGAAGCGCTATACCCAGGCTGTGGAGATGGAGGTTCTCGAGTTTACGACACCATCCACTTATCACATTGGCGAAATGTACGCTAAATTCAGTCGCGGTTTGTTGGAGTCTGAGCGTCCCGCTGGGATGGACGAACTCGAGGAGGAGGAATACACCTTCCTGCTAGAAGACCAGGCATTCCCGTTAGAAGAAGCGGCCATTGATATTCATCAGACCAATATAGGGCGGACCTATGACGGGCTGTACGATGAATGGGTGAAGAAGAGCTTCGACTCAATGGCAGTATTAATGCCGGGGCAATACGACAAACAAGAACAGGCGGTGAGCTATGTTGATCAGATTCGCTAGTTTACTCGTCATCGCATTGATCGCAGGGTGTGCGGCTAATAAACCAGCCATGCAGGATAGTGCTCAGTTGGGGCCCGATGGTCAGCCTGTTGCAGAACCGCTCCCTGATGGATTTGAGGATCAGTACCGCAACGGCTTGTCGTTGATGGAAGACAAAGAGTTTGATCAGGCTCAGCAACATTGGGCAGACATGTCGGTTATCTTTGGTCAGTACCCTGGTGTATGGACCAATCTTGGCCTGGCCAGGTTTTACGTCGGTGATTTTGAAGGTGCTGTAGCCGCGTACGAGCAGGTTGAGTCGATTGATCCAACGTTTTGTCCGGTTCACGCGGTCAGTGGTATAGCCTACCGTGAGCTTGGTCAGTTTGATGACGCTCAGGCCAGCTATTACGCTGCTATTGATTGCAACCCAACTGAGGGACGCCACTACTTCAATCTGGGTATCCTCCTTGATCTTTACCGCAATGATCTCGTCGGTGCGTTGGAAAACTACCGTAAAGCACGGCGGCTTATGCCTGACAACGAGAAACTCAATATCTGGGTGGTCGACCTGGCTCGACGAACAGGGGCAGATGAGGCGGACCCCGCTGAACTGGATGCTTGGGAGGCAAGCTTGCGCGCTCAGCCTCCTGAAACCGCTGCAGTTACACCTGTTGAAGAAGGTGTTGGCATAAACTCAACTGCGATTTCGACCGATGCGATAAATACAGAGCAAGAGGCTGGCTCAGAGGATTTAGTTCAGGGTGAGACCTCTGCGACTGCAAATGATGAGCCTGAAGAGGATGTAGTCGAGCAGAATGTAGTCGAGCATGATGTGCCCGGCGACGTGGAGGATGGACAATGAAATTTCGTTTTATTCTTCTATTGATGCTTGGCTTGCTGGACAGTATGGCGGCAATGGCAGCTGATGATGTGGTTCGTCTGCAGGGCATGACGATCCGGGGTAACAGTGAAAACCCGAATGTTCTTTATATCAACGCCTGGCAGCCACCGCCGGGCACGGGGCGCCTTTATGAGCCCGTTACCAGTTTTAATCGCCACTGGTTCAGACCGCTTACGCGAGATAGCCTGTTGCGGGAAATCCGCTATGGTAAACAGTACACAGAAAAAGAGGATCACGTCACACGCTTAAACGAAGTCCTTGAAATTCAGTGACCTGCTGTTTTTTCCATTAAAAAATAATGGTTAAATCACTCCCATGCATTGTCTGCCTACCCACTGATCAGACATCGCTCTAACAGAACAACAAAAGTATCAGAAACTGGAGATATCCAATGGAATCCATCATTCGCTTCCTGCAGGAAGGTGGTGTTTTTATGTACCCGATTGCAATCATCATGGTAATCGGTCTCGCCGTCGCAATTGAACGCCTTCTCGTCCTGGCGAAAGAAAAATCAGGTAATCGTCGCGCCTTTGACGAAATGTACCCCATGCTGCAGAAACGTGACCTGCGTGCAGCACTGAACTACGCCAACAGTTCTGATACTCACATTGCTAACATTTTTGCTTCCGGTATTCAGCGCATTCCAACAGCGCAGCGCCGTGAAGAAGTCGAATATGCGCTGGAAGAAGGTCTGATGGAAGCCATTCCACAGCTTGAGAAACGTACGCCGTACATCGCTACGCTGGCGAATATCGCCACGCTGATGGGACTTCTGGGTACCATTATGGGTCTGATCGCGGCGTTCACTGCCGTGGCCAGCGCGCCGGCCGCAGAGAAAGCAGAGCTTCTGTCTCAGAGTATTTCGGTTGCGATGAACACGACTGCATTTGGTCTGATTGCAGCGATTCCGCTGATTCTCCTTCACAGCTACTTGCAAACCAAGACTTCTGAAATTGTCGATAGCATTGAGATGGCCGGCGTGAAGTTTCTGAATACCATCACTGATAAAAAGGCGGGACAAAACGGCACTCCTTCCAATAACGGTTAATCAGGAGTCGTTCGATGAGACGCCATAAGAAAATCAGAGAAGAGGCGGAGCTCAACGTAACATCCTTCATGAACCTGATGATCGTACTGGTTCCTGTGCTGTTGATGAACATGGTTTTCTCTCAGCTGGCCGTATTGGATCTCAGGTTACCTTCTGGCGATGAGCCAGGTGCCGTTAACCCGGAGGATGTCACGCTTGAAGTGACGATCAGGAAGTCAGGATTCACCCTGTCCCGTACCTATCAGGAAGAGACAGTAGAGTTGGCTTCTATCCCTGCGAATGCGGGAGAATTGGACTATGAAGGGCTCTCTGAGGCGCTTCAGAATGCCAAGAAGAATCCTGAATTTGCAGACAAGAAAGATATTACTTTGCTTGCTGAGCCGAACACCGATTACCAGACACTGGTGACGGTGATGGATACAGTTCGTATTTATCCGGCAGTTGTCGCAGCGTCGTTAGTGGATGCCGTGTTGTTCCCGGATATTTCACTGGGTGAGGCGGATGCGCAGGAGGTGACACCATGAAAATGTCACGTCGTGCTAAGCGCATGCAGCGCAACCACAAGCGTAATGCTAATAAAAATGGCCTTAACCTGACGGCCCTGATGGATATTTTCACCATTCTGGTGTTCTTCCTGATGGTGAATCAGTCTGAGGTGGAGGTTCAGAATACCGACAGCGTAGAGCTTCCGGTATCTGTGTCTGAGAATAAGCCGGAAGAACAGCTTACCGTATTGATTACCGGTAATGACCTGTTGGTTCAGGGGCGCTCTGTGGTGGCACTGTCGGTGCTCGAACAGGGTGAAGATGAAATTATCCCTGCGTTGTTGTCTGAGCTTGAGTATCAAGCCAGTCGTACACCCTTGCTTCCGGGTGAGGACAGCCGGCCTGTTACGATTGTCGGTGACAAAGGCACTGAGTATGCGGTTCTCAAAAAGATTATGAGTACCTGTGCTAAGTCTGGTTTTGCCAATATCTCGCTAGCAGTAAATCAGAAGCAGCCGGGAGGTGCGGGATGAGTGGCATCTATCGCGC
>PDUK01000091.1 GCA_006212115.1 Thalassolituus sp.
TGGAGCCTAGCGGGATCGAACCGCTGACCTCAACACTGCCAGTGTTGCGCTCTCCCAGCTGAGCTAAGGCCCCGTCTCAAAACGTGGGCGAATAATAATGACGCCCCCCTTTCATGTCAACCGTCTCTCGAAAAAATTTCAGATAAACAACAACTTACACCCACCCATTACAGAAAGAGCGGCCTAAGCCGCTCTGTTCCGAAGCATCAGCAAATTGAAGAAGAGTCGTTAGTCGGCGTTTTCCATTGCGGCAACCAAACGTACGTATTCTTTTTCCAGTTTCTTCAACTTTTTCTTACCCGGCGCCCCAAGCACATCGACCGCGTGACGAACACGCGCACGACTCATGTCCGGCCCCAGAAGCGCCATCGTATCCAGCACCGAAATGGTGGATGAGGTGCCTGCAATGGCAATAAAGAACGGATAAAGGAAATCGCGGATTTTCACATCCATCTGTTTCGCCAGACCAAACAACGCTTGCTCAATATTTTCCTTTTCCCAATGACGGATAGCTTCCAACTGCCACAATCCCATTTGCAGGATGTTCGTTGTTGCTTCTGCATCCAGAACTTTGTGTTCGAAGCTCTCTGGCGTCAGCGGTGTCATCCCAGACAGGAAATGCCCTGCCAGCGGTGCAACATCGGAGAACACCTCAACGCGCGGCTGCACATGCGGAACCAGTGGCAGGACTTTCTCTGAACGGAAGCCCCACTGAGCGAACTTTTCGACAAACTGCTCGGCCGACAACTCGCGTAGCCACAAGCTGTTCAGCCAACGTAGTTTCTCAACATCGAACACAGGGCCACCAAGCGATACACGCTGAATATCAAAATTGCCGAACATCTCATCGCGACTGAACTTCTCGCTTTCGTCTGGCATCGACCAACCCATCCGCCCCAGATAATTCAGGACCGCTTCTGGCATAAAGCCCATACGCTCATAGAACATGATGGACGTTGGGTTCTTACGCTTACTCAGCTTGCTCTTGTCGGGGTTACGCAGCAGAGGCATGTGACACAGCTCTGGCATGTCCCAGCCAAAGTATTGGTACAGCAACTTGTGCTTCGGTGCAGAGCTGATCCACTCTTCGCCACGAATAACGTGGGTAATGGCCATCAGGTGGTCATCTACAACGTTAGCCAGATGATAGGTTGGCATGCCATCGGATTTCATCAGAATCTGAGCGTCTACTTGAGCCCAATCTAATTCAATCTCACCACGCAGCATGTCTTTAACAACGCAAACGCCCTCTTCCGGAACATTCATACGCACAACATACGGTGCACCTGCGGCCTCACGCTCATTCACTTCGCTCTCAGGCAAAGCCAGGTCAGACACCTTTAACGCAGACTGGTTACCACTCTCCTGCTTTTGCTGTCGCAGCACATCCAGTTCTTCAGCAGTGCGATAACACTTGAACGCGTGACCCGCATCCAGCAGCTTCTGTACGTGCTCATCGTAGATTGCACGACGCTCGCTCTGGCGGTACGGGCCGTACTCACCACCAACGTCCGGACCTTCGTCCCAATCCATTCCTAACCAACGCAGACTGTCCAGAATCGCCTGCTCAGATTCAGGCGTACTACGCAGCTGATCGGTATCTTCAATACGAAGCAGAAACTGGCCACCGTGCTGGCGGGCAAAGGCTAGGTTGAACAATGCAATGTAAGCGGTGCCTACATGAGGATCGCCAGTTGGAGATGGCGCGACGCGGGTGCGAACAGTCATGGTAATTCTCGGTTAACACAATCTCGCCGGATTATAGAGAATTAACAGGTTATTACCACGACTGCGCGCGCTCAGTACTTGAGATTTACGACTTATCCGGTTTGTTCAGAAATTCGGTCGGCGCTTTCCCTGTCCAACGCTTGAATGCACGACCAAATGCCTGAGTAGAGCTGAACCCCAGAATCGAAGAAAGCTCGGCGATAGAGTGACCACCACGAGCAAAGTAGCCACGAGCAAAACGCTCCCGAATTACATCCAACTCTTTTTGATAGGTTGTGCCGTCTTCGGCCAGCTTGCGACGCAACGTTCGTCCGCTCATCCCCAATTCAGAGGCCGCTCTCTCAAGGGAAGGCAGCGCACCATAAGAACGAACAAGAAAATGCCTTAAGCGTAATGGTAGAAACTGCATTGCACGTGTCGGCATACGCTGAAACAGCGACTTCTCCGCGGTCATGGCCATCAATCGGTTAGCGAGAGGCAACTCATAATCGGCACTTCCCGCTCGACGGATAATACGGGTCTGCGGGCAATCAAAACGTACCGCGCAACGAAAATAGCGCCGGTAGATATGACCCCACTCCGGCTCTGGATAAGAGAATTCAACAGCGATGGGTTCGAGTTCAGGCACCCTCCCCACCAGATCACACACGATGTTGTAAAAACTGATGGTGTTGAGTTCCATAAAATAGTGGGTATACGGAGCAAGGGAGACATTCTCATCAATAGAGAGCCACACCAGATCTCCGTCTTCCCCGACTGCCATATCGAGTGGAGGAAATAGCTCACGGCACAACCGAGCCGTTGTCTCACTGCATTCCCGCAGTGTCGGCTGAGACACCGACAGCAATCCGGCATACCCGTGGTGAGACACCGTCATAATATTCCCGACGAACAAACCAAGATAAGGCATCCGCATATGCTCTATGGCCTGCTCCACCAGACCAAGCACCTGGCGAGCGGTCATAAACCTACCGGCAACGTTACCGTCTTCGAGGACGATCCCAACCGCCCGAAACATATCGGTATGGTCGAGTCCCATGGATACCTGCATCAATTTGTTGAGCTGTACAGCCCGGTCATCGGCACAGGATTCATACGCTTCGAGGCCCAGTTCTGGCTTCTGGGCAATATTGAAATAAGTAAGTATGTGCCCAAGAGGGATACAAGGGGTGTCCAGGTCCATAAATTCGCCTAACCGTATTCAGGACCTGAAAATATCAATCGTTAGGAGGGAGTTCAATGCCGGCAACACCGGCACTGATAAATAATCAGGATGCTTTAATGCTGAACTGCGCGCCAATACGTCGCGCCTCTTCTGCTGCACGTTCACGCACATCACTGTCGTTATCGTACATCTGAGAGATCAGTTTCAACTGAATCGACTGGGCTTTCTCGACGGACATCTCTCTGTTTTCAATGCGCTTCGGCAGTTGCGCCAGCACGGCCTCGCTCAGAGAGTGACGCTCTTCCATATCAATGGTTTCACTGAGTGCCTGAAGCTGCTTATTGAAGCGTAATAGATTAACAAGGCGAAGGAGCTCGGCATTGGAATCTTCCTTCTGGCTAGCAACAGACTGAAGCATTAGCCACTCTGCGGGTGAAACGAATTCAGGCCTACGATCCAGTGAGACCAGTTCAGACGCATCATCAGCGGCTTCAGTAGCGGCAACCAACGCATCTTTTTGCATCTGAATAAGCTGATCGGGCGACATCGCCGCTAACTCTTCAGGCTGATACTCAATGGCTGGCATATCTTTGACGCGCACATCGCTGGCGACGTGTTGCTGTGACTCCGATAACTCGGAAATGGTATGAAAGTGAAACCCTGCGGCGGCAATTGCACCTACTGCAAACATAATTCCAAACGTTGACTTCTTCATGGCATACCTCGGTGTTTACGACTTACCTAATATCAATCCAATCATGCATCTCGCTGTGTGAGCTGAGAAAAAAGCCAGAAACTGAGGGCTCAGTTTCTGGCAAGGATACAACCCGGGGGGTCGTGTTCTTTGGAGTCCTTACAGACGCTCAGGTGCTGGTGGAACCAGACGGAAGTTGTATTCCTGACCTGGGCCAGCTACGAGGCTGTTGAATAAAGCAGTCATCCAACCACATTCCAGTTCAGCGAACTCAGTCTCACCTGCGAAGACGATACCGCCCGCACCGAAGTCAGAAATTGGGCCTTCGTAGTTCAGGTCAAAGGTGGCAGGTTCGGTGGTTTTACAGTTGAACGGGATCGGCAACCAGCTGAAGCCAGCGGTATTAATCAGCACGTTCGCCTGAGTTGAACCATCGATCGACAGTCGACCATCGCGGCTCAGTTGGGTGGTCGCTTCTATCTGACCTACTGGCTCAACAGAGAGACCCACGGTCAGTTGAATCAGGATGTTCAGCTGAGCATAGAAATCAGGCACAGTCAGCAGACCCTGCAGGCTTTCGTCAGTGATGTTGGCATCCGCGCTGATGGTGGTGTCTTCTGGCAGTTCAACAGTCTGATCCAGTGTTGCCAGGTGCAGCTCAGCATCCAGGTTCCACTCGTCCAGTGACACAATAAAGTCACCGCCACCTGGGTTGGCATTCGATACTGGGTCTGCCGCAAAGCTGTAACAGCTATTACGTGGGTCCTCACCAGCAAAACGCTCGTCCAGCCAGGTCAGAACTGTTGGCGCAGCCTGGAACAGAGTTACGATGTGCTCACTTGGGTAAACGTCGTAAGTAACTTTATCAAAGCGACGGCAGTAAGCGTCTTTCAGCTCAATGCTCTGCTCAATCGGAATGAACTCATCCGCAGTACCGTGATACAGCAGTACTGGAACATCTGCACCCGCACCGCCCAGGTTCTGATCGGTGATACGCTGATTGATTGATGGAACCTGAAGCAGTTCGTCCAGATCCTTATTACCAACAGTGTAAGAGCTCAGAGACTCGTTCATGTAGTCGAACAGGAACTCAAAGGTACATTTGTTTTTGTAGTCTGCGATCACAGCTTTGCCGTTCGCACTGGCAAGCTCATCAACTGGAATATCGTCTGGATATTGCTCTGACAAACCAATGATGCCGCCCAGCAGGAAAGATGCACCAGTACTGCCATTCAGGTAGTCAGCAACAACTGGGAAATCAGCAGGCGTACCACCGGATGCAACACCGACCAGATCAAGTTCTGGAGCGTAGTCGTCTGCAATCTGGCCAACCCATGCTGCAGTCTGCCCCCCCTGAGAGAAACCCCAAACGGCGGATGGAGCATTGATGTCGATACCCGCACGAGGAATCTGAGAAGCCGCACGGAAGATATCCAGTGCCGCGTGCGCCTGTGACTCACCGGCGAGGTAAGTTGGCGTGGCACCAGTCGTGTAACCTTCGTAGTCGGTTACCAGTACCGCATACCCTTTCTCCAGCGCAGCGCGGAGGTTACGGGTTTCATAGTCTGAGCCTGCCTGCAGCTGCATAGAAGGTGCACAAGACTGATCGAGGCCGTGCGTACCAACAGCATAGCTCAGCGTTGGACGCTCACCTGAACCTTCCCACTCGTTACTTGAGATCAGAACCGTACCGGTTACAACGTTCTCTTCACCCAGAGAATCCGTAGAGCGGTACATAACGTTGTACGCTTTAGCGAGAGCGGCACCACCACCCAGATTTACGTTTGCTTCGCGGTACCAGATCAGGTCACCGTTCTGCGTAGTGTTAACAAACGGAACGTCATAGAAGTCCATTCCGGACGGGCCTTCGACAGCAGCCTGAGCCGCGAAAGGCGCTAACAGAGCCGCGCTTAGAGCAAGAGTACTGGCCTTCAGTTTGAAGTCAGACATAAGAGATCACCTTTAGATTTCGTTATTTTTATAACGGACGGATGTTTCCGAACCTGTGAACTACTTTACGCCCCAATAATGTGACCGTGCTCGCAATTGTCGGACAGTCATCGGTCTGAAGTGGCCACCTTCAGACGGCGTTTTCGGCCACTTATGACCAGTGGCCATTTAGAATCACGTCCTGGCCTGAATTGACGCCATGTACTCTTTCGGCGACATATCGGTCCAGCGACGGAAGGCCTTCGCAAAAGCCGAGGAATCAGCAAAACCAAGCAAGTGGGCAAGTTCGGTGACAGAGTCACCACCGCGAGCAAAATACTCACGGGCAAATTTCTGCCGAACAAAATCCAGCTCCTGCTGATAAGAGGTGCCGTCGTCTTTCAGCTTACGTCGCATCGTACGGCCACTCATACCCAGCTCACTCGCTGCGTTCTCGAGGGACGGAAATGCTCCGTAATACCGAATAAGTAAACGTCTCAACCGTAGCGGCAGGTACTTCATTGCTTTCGTCGGGATGTTTTCGAACAACGACTTCTCCGCCGTCATTGCCATCAGACGATTCGCCAGCGGCAATTCGTGCTCAGCCAGCATCGACTTGCCGATGATGCGGGACTGATGGCAACCAAACACAACCGGGCATTTGAAGTAACGTCGATAAATATGACCCCAACTCGGCTCCGGGTAACCGAGCTCTACACGAAGCGGCATCAGGTCTGGGTCATTGGCCACAAGATCGCGGAAGATGTTATAGAAGCTCACCAGATTCAGCTCAACAAAGAAGTGCGAATACGGATGCAGCGGAATATTCTCGTCGATAGCGAACCAGCCCTCCTCCCCATCGAGGGTGACGCTCATTTCAAGCGGAGGGAAAAGCTCTCGACAAAAGCGCACTACTGCCTGCCCGCAATCCCATAACGTAGGCTGAGTGACAGCAGCCAGACCGGCCATACCATGATGTGACACCGTCATCAGGTTACCCATCGCAAGGCCGATATACGGCATCTTCAGAGCACCCATGATCTGGTCAACGAGATTCAATACCTGGCGGGCGGAAACAAACATACCCACGCCGTCTTCCTCGCCAAGGTCGATCCCCGCGCGTGCGTACATAGAGCCCGGCTCAAGCCCCGTTATGGCGTGCATAAGTTCATCCGGATTATCTGGAGAGAGCATGGTGCGCTTCATCAACCAGTCCGCATCAACCTCGATCGATTTCTTAAGATTGAAGTACGTCTGTATGTGCCCAAGGGGAATACATTTTGTGTCTAGATCCATTACAGGTACCCGACGTTATTTTTATTATGGGTGCGGCTTTGCAATACGGTCCAGAGTACACAATCGTCCGCTTTGTCTTCAATGGATTACCGGCCCAAACAGACAACAATGACCATATATGACCGAACAAGAGCCATAGAGAAACGCGCAAAAAGCTGAGTGATACTGAGCTACCGGAGTGCGAAAGAAGATCACTGGCCGGATAAGGCCGCATATAGAGGAACAGAAGGTACTCGACATTCAGGCAATAAAAAACCCGGCCTACCGACCAAGTCTTTAGAAAAGAGGCCGGGTTTTCGAAATAATGGCCCGGGCGAGAAAGTGGAGGGTTCGAATCCCTCCCTCACCGCCTTTAGCGACAACCATAATTGTCAGGCAATAAAAAACCCGGCCAAGAGACCGGGTTTCAAGAATAATGGCGGTGAGGGAGGGATTCGAACCCTCGGTAGGGTATAAACCTACACACACTTTCCAGGCGTGCTCCTTCAGCCACTCAGACACCTCACCTTTTGTTCACGTATTCCAACCGACAACATTCATTCAGTTGGCTGTAAGTCGCACTTATGCGTGCTCGTTACC
>PDUK01000211.1 GCA_006212115.1 Thalassolituus sp.
GCTGCATTCGGGAATAGGTTACTGTTCACCAATGGAATACGAGCGAATAGCAGCATGAAAACGAACGTGTCCGTTTTATCGGGGCAAGATCAACTGCTAAAGCATGGCTCGGTTTCGCTTCGCTACACATTATAGCCATGCGTTATCAGCCCCTTATTGGGGCGTTATACGTTTTCACTCGAATTTGGGAAAGTTTTAAAATGTCGAAATTTTCAGATCGCGGCAACATTATCAGGCAGCAAGCTAAAGATTTGGTTCTGGACTTTATGCGAAATAACCCTGCTTGCCAGCCTAATTCAACCGGTATGAAGCTCGCCGAAATATTTCGAGAATGTGGTTTTGATTGGGGTGACTACCCAAAAACTACATCTTCGAATCAGCAATACTGGGTTGGTGCTATTGTTCAAGAGCTAAAGTCTGAGGGTAAAGTCGAGCGTGTATCAGAATCAGGGCCTTGGCGCCTGCTCTGAGCACACGTATAACCAGGCCAGGCACGGCGACGCCTTTTCCGTTGCGGCTCCGCCTCCACTACAAAGGCACGCACACTAACAAGCTGTTATATTTCTATGAAGACTCCTACACTCATTATTACATTCCTTCTATGTCAGCAGTTGTTTGCTGAACCCGGTCCAGGTGATATTGAGATTCCTGGCGGCAAGTTCCAGTACCTCTATAAACTGGAGATAGAAAATACAGGGTCTATCGCCTGTAGAATTTTAGGTATTCCAACAGATAGAGATAGTAAGTGGGCGAGTGCGATAGCTATCACGATATCGGCGAAAGATGACGGCAACTCAACTCAGGTTTCTTACTCGCCAGAAAAGGATATGCATTCCTTTGATATTCGAACAATAGATGGGCCTCAGTCTTACTCGTATGTTTCTCAATTCCTGAAATTGGTACATGATAATCAGCCAGTTGCCCTATCTGTTCGATGGCAGGAAGATGGCACTATTTTTTATGAAGCCAAGGATAGCAATGGACAATATGGGTCGGGTTACATTATAAATTCGAAGCAAAAGTTTGAGGGAGTTAGCGTTACCGGTTCGGGCATTAAAGGTAACGTTTACTGCTTATCAGATGAAATATAACAAGCCGCCGTTGAGGCCACTAAAAAGCGTGGCAGGACGCGCAAAAAGCGCGCGCCCCAAGGCCGGGCGTTATGATTTTTATGAAATTGAGTAGACTAATTAGAGAAAGTCGACTGTTTTGGCCGTAGATGACTACGTGATGACTACGTTGACTACGTGGACGGTCATCGTAAGAGAGAAAGCGCTTGTTGCTTGCTCTAATTTTTCCCGGTTAATCAAATAGGGTTGTTAGGCTGTCAACAACAAAGATTTCATGGCTATTTAAGTGAAAAAGGCTAGATTTCAGGTGAGGCAAATTCTCAGAGTGTTCTGATTGGGAGTTACGGTAGGTAGGATAGGTAGGAGCCTTCTAAGAGAGGCGTAACTTACATGCAGCGATGCCAGCGGCTCGCCTTCGTTCTCGTTGGCCGTCCCAGAATTTGGTGATTTTTGATTTCACCTCGTGGGCTGCGCCGACAATGCCTTTAAATTCTGACTCGAAGTTTTGAGTGATGTAGAGCCAGTGTTCGGCGTCGATTCCTAAGCGATCCATGATGGCAGGTTCTGCCTCTGAGATTGATCCTCGCTTGTTTTCGCGGATCTGCCGACCTGTCCAGTCAACAAGATCTAAGTAGTCTGTTAGCCTCATCTGAATGCCTTCGGGCATGTCCTTGCGTGGGTTACCCGAGAAGGGCTGTAAGCCATAGGCTTGCTGTTGCGGGTGATTCGGTGAGTGAGCTTCTTTGGCTTTTTCAGCGCGTTTTTTTACGGACGTATGAGCTGATTCTTCCGGGGTTTTGGTCATGGCGGCTCGTAGTGGGTTTAAATCAACATACGCCATGCAGGCAGCAAGGGCTTTTTCATCGAGAAGAGCTTGAGACTTGAATCTACCTTCCCAGAAATGGCCGGTACATTGGTCTTCTTCATTTGCTAAACGAGCGACGGTCTCGTTCAGGCGTCGCATAAACCAGCTGATACTCATCAGGCGTTCTCGCCACTCATCAATACGCTCATCGAGCATGGCTTGCTGTGATTCAGACAGCTCCTCACCGCGTTCGAATTTCTGAGAAAGTAAGACCCCTTGATAGAGCTGATGCCAGCGTTGAACTACCTCCAGATCCGTTAGTCCGCGTGCACGTTGCTGACTGACATGCAGTACAACATGAAAGTGGTTGGACATAACGGCATAAGCGGCAATATCTATACAGAAGACCTGAGCCTGATCGAGAATCAACTTCTCAATCCATCCCCGGCGATGCTCAAACGAACGACCTTCAGAGTCTGTGCCACACAAGAAGGCACGGCGCACACAGCGAGAAACGCAGTGATAGTAGGGGGTGGCTTCGAGGGATACGAGTGCTTCCTTGGCTTTGGCATACATCCTCCTGATGTTGGCTGACAGAATTACCTTACACGAGTTGACCTGAAGGGAAAATCAGGCATTCTTCTTAGGATGACTGTCCTCTGAAACTCTTCCTCTGAAACTCTTGTCCTCTGAAACTCTGAAATACATTTGAAATTGTAGTCCTTTGAAATTTGTATAAGCCATAACATATAGAGAGCAGGGGAAGGGCAATGATTTGGGTCAGTCGGAGGGCGATGATATAGTGTCGCTTCAGGCGCTTTGAATGAGAGAAGAAGGTGGGTATGCTTGAGGTATTGATGAATGTCGACAGTTCTTGCTGAAAAGAAAATTACAAATAATAAGAAATTTTTTGTGTTTTCGAATTACTAGCTACAAATATTTTACTTAACTACTCAGGGAGAACAGCCATGTTTCACGCAAAAGAGGTCAAGGAATTGTTGCCAGGGATAACGCCATTCCCGGAAAATATTTTTACTGATGATCAACCATGGCTGGCTAATCACTTGTTGCCTTTACTATCAATTGATCTTGGCATTTTAAGGGATGAGCTATCTGGTACTGTTGTTCATGTCATATGTCCGGTGGAGCCTTACGATGGATATATTGGTGAGGGAACAACGTCGTTTCATAATGAATTTACTTCCCCAAATTGGTTTGCGTTTCAACTGACTGATTCGAACCGTTATCGATTTCTTGGAAGTGAGCGGTACTTTCTGACTAATAAAGGTGAATTCGACTCGAAACATGAAGCTTTGATGAGAGAAAGTTACGCTAAGTCACATGACTATTTTGAAAAAAACGGTCGTCTTGCTAGTTATTCGATGTACGGCAGCGGCGAAGCACACGAGAATAGTTGGCTAAATAATCTGGGTGGTGACTTTGAGAACGGTAACTGGATTTACGGAGTACGGAGAAGAAGTTCCATCGGCTTTCAGATTAACCGGAAAATTAGCCGGTGAGAAAATAGAAATCACCTATCAGGGGAACTCATTTTTCCATGTGGCTGATGTGGCGGGTTACAATTATTGTGCTACTGGGGCTGACTCTATCCTTGTTTTCTACGAACCAAAAAGTCGCATCGTACTTTTTACTTTTGATTGGTCTTAGTTATAGGGTTCCGGGAGACCAAATGAAATACGTTGTTGCTTCTTTGATGGTTCTCCCAACCGTATTTGTTTGCATCTGGTGGTTTTCAGCGAATTACCTTCATGAAGTTATTGGATATCTTGATCTGACGGATTCCCATGAAACGGCCAATGAGTAT
Organism: Thalassolituus sp.; assembly: GCA_006212115.1. Classification (GTDB taxonomy): domain Bacteria; phylum Pseudomonadota; class Gammaproteobacteria; order Pseudomonadales; family Oceanobacteraceae; genus Thalassolituus. The sequence continues at coordinate 3,701 of PDUK01000211.1, forward strand.
TGGTTTGTTGGATTTCTGGTATTGGAGGTTGTAGCCTTGATAGTGGCTTCGGCTGCTATTTCGAAGGTGAGGCGTCGGAAAGCGTAGCTAGTTAATGGTTAGTGGCCAGTCTATCGCAGATTGATTGGCCGCGAGTGGCAATCACCGCATCAGATCATCAGGTATCTGATACGCCGCATACGGATCATCTTCATCCAGCTGGCCATTAGTCTGATCAGCAATAACGATAAAGTGCAATTCGTCGCGGGCGCGGATTTTATCCGCCAGCGGTACTGAAATCACGGCGTAGCTGTTGCGGTGCGTGATGATCGTCAGCTGGCCTTTTGTCAGGCGGTCGAAGACGGCCTGGTCTACGTGGATGCCTTTGATTGTTAGGATGACTGTCCACAGATAATGCAGGATGACTGTCCACAGATAATGCAGGATGACTGTCCACAGATAATGCAACGAGTTAACAGGCCAGGCCATCTTTATGAAAGAACATAACAAGAATGATCCTCTTCACGGAGTGACTCTCGAATCTATACTCAACCAGCTGGTTGGTCACTACGGTTGGGAAGGTCTGGCTAGCCGGATAAACATCAACTGCTTCA
>PDUK01000092.1 GCA_006212115.1 Thalassolituus sp.
GTCAGTGAAACGCAGGTCTACCCACGTCACTTCATTCTCTTTGATCAGGTTCAGAGTGTTCTCTGACATTGTCTTTCTCCAGATGCTGGTTCTAATTAGTTCGGGGAGCCCCGTTTGTCCATGCTCACTGCTAGAGCAAGTAGTGTGCCATTTTGGACATCACCACAAGGCCAGTAACTACAGGCTCACCCGGAATGCCGCACACTTGCAGTGCACCAAATAAGATCACACATCTGGTAATGTGCACCATTTTAATGCATTAATTCCCTGCTATCGGGTGTGCGATTTCAGGCTCGCACAGTATATGACCAGCGCCGTTCTACGTACATGATCTTTGGTGCAAAAACGTGCTTTTTTGATGGCAATCCAGTTACGCCCACATTGACCATGGATTAGACCCGTGACACACGAAAGAAATATCCCTGCAGTAAAGTGTTTCAGGTATACTCCGCGCTCAAATTTTAACCTGCTCCTGATTCTGCCCTCGCAGCGCCATCAGGGCTCACAATACTGAAGGCTACTGTTGTGATTGAGAATCTCAGAAACATCGCCATCATCGCGCACGTTGACCATGGTAAAACCACTCTGGTTGATAAACTGCTGGAGCAGTCCGGCACTCTGGACCGCAACCAGGGTGGCGAACGCGTGATGGACTCCAATGATCAGGAGAAAGAGCGCGGCATTACCATTTTGGCGAAAAACACCGCCATTAAATGGAACGACTACCGCATCAACATCGTTGACACCCCTGGACACGCCGACTTCGGTGGTGAAGTAGAGCGTGTAATGTCGATGGTTGACTCAGTGTGTCTGCTGGTAGACGCGGTGGATGGCCCAATGCCTCAGACCCGCTTCGTAACCCAGAAAGCATTCGAGCGCGGCCTGCGTCCTATCGTTGTTATCAACAAAATCGACCGTCCGGGCGCACGCCCTGACTGGGTAATGGACGAGATCTTCGACCTGTTCGACCGTCTGGGTGCGACCGAAGAGCAGCTCGACTTCCCAGTAATCTACGCCTCGGCTCTGAACGGTATTGCTGGTGATGATCCTGACAACATGGCTGACGACATGTCGCCGCTGTTCCAGATGATCGTTGACCACGTTGAAGCACCAAAAGTTGAACTGGATGGCCCATTCCAGATGCAGGTTTCCGCACTCGACTACGACAGCTTCGTCGGCGTTATCGGTGTTGGCCGCATTACTCGTGGCAAGCTGAAGCCAGGCACTGACATCCAGCTGATCACTGCAGAAGGCAACACTCGCAAGGGTCGCATTCAGCAGGTTAAAGGCTTCCACGGTCTGAACCGTGTTGATGTTGAAGAAGCCGCAGCCGGTGACATCGTGTGTATCTCTGGTATCGATGGCCTGAACATCTCCGACACCCTGTGTGCCGTTGGCGAAGTCGAGGCGCTGCCACCACTGACTGTTGATGAGCCAACCGTAAGCATGACCTTCCAGGTGAACGATTCTCCGTTCGCAGGTAAAGAAGGTAAGTACGTGACCTCGCGCAACATCAAAGACCGCCTGGATCAGGAACTGATCCACAACGTGGCACTGCGTGTTGAGCAAGGCGACAGCCCAGAGAAATTCAAAGTCTCTGGTCGTGGTGAACTGCACTTGTCGGTACTGATCGAAAGCATGCGTCGCGAAGGCTTCGAAATGGCGATTGGTAAGCCAGAAGTGGTTCAGAAAGAAGTGAACGGCGAACTGCAAGAGCCATACGAGCAGGTGGTAATCGACATCGAAGACGAGCACCAAGGCTCCATCATGGAAGAGATGGGTAACCGTCGCGCCGAGATGACCAACATGGTTCCAGATGGCAAAGGCCGTACCCGCCTTGAGTTCATCATGCCAGCACGTGGCCTGATTGGTTTCCGTAACCAGTTCATGACCATGACGTCTGGTTCCGGCATCCTGACCAACGTATTCGACCACTATGGTCCTGTACAGACGTCACTGGGCGCTACTCGCCACAACGGCGTACTGGTCTCTATGGTTGCCGGTAAAGTACTGGGTTATGCCCTGTTCACTCTGCAGGAGCGTGGTCGTCTGTTCGTATCACCAGCGACGGAAGTGTACGAAGGCATGATCGTCGGCCTACACAGCCGTGATAACGACCTGGTGGTTAACCCAACCAAAGCCAAGCAGCTGACCAACGTTCGTGCATCCGGCACCGATGAAGCGATCAACCTGACTCCACCTGTGAAGCATACACTGGAACAGGCGCTGGAATTCATCGAAGACGATGAACTGGTTGAAGTAACACCTACCAGCATCCGTCTGCGTAAGAAGTTGCTGACCGAAAACGAGCGTAAGCGCGCTAAGCCTAAAAAGAGCGCATAAGCTTTTTTGAGGTAAATAAAAAACCCGGCTGATGCCGGGTTTTTTATTGGCTACTCATATCCGATAGGAAATAAGCGCAGCTAGAATGACGCCACTGTCGCCCAAGCTTTGCGTTGCGCTCCTACAGCATTCCAACCCGCACTCGATGTGACAGCCAGCCACAAAAAAGGCCGCATAAGCGGCCTTTTTTACCCAAGAAGCTCAGATCAGATGTCTGAAATAGACTTCAGAGGGTAGTTTGCTGGCAGAGGGCCATCAGCCGCACCAGTATCGATGGCAGACTGTGCAACTGCAGTCGACACAACACCCAGCAGACGGCTATCTACCGCTTTAGGAATGATGTAGTCAGGACCGAACTCCAGAGAATCCAGGCCGTATGCATCCAGAACTTCCTGAGTAACTGGCTCTTTCGCCAGCCCCGCCAGTGCTTTCGCAGCAGCCAGCTTCATTTCTTCGTTGATGCGACGAGCACGTACGTCCAGTGCACCACGGAAGATGAATGGGAAGCCAAGTACGTTGTTAACCTGGTTAGGGAAGTCCGAACGACCTGTTGCCATGATGGCGTCATCACGAGCAGCAGCCACTTCTTCAGGCATGATTTCTGGAACAGGGTTCGCGCATGCAAAGATGATTGGCTTAGCAGCCATCGTCTTGATCTGCTCGCCCGTTACCATGTTAGGACCAGACAGACCCAGGAAGATGTCAGCGCCGTTCAGTGCATCATCGACGGTACGCTTGTCAGTGTCGATCGCGAAGCCAGCTTTGTACTGGTTCAGATCGTCACGACCAGAGTGAATCACACCTTTACGGTCACACATGAAGATGTGCTCAGGCTTCATACCAGCCAGGATCAGCAGTTTGGAGCAAGAAATAGCAGCAGCGCCCGCGCCCAGTACCGCCATTTTAGCGTCAGCGATGTCTTTACCAACGATTTCCAGAGCGTTCAGAACACCCGCAACCGTTACGATCGCAGTACCGTGCTGGTCGTCATGGAATACAGGAATTTCACACTGCTCGATCAGTGTGCGTTCAATTTCAAAGCATTCTGGTGCTTTGATGTCTTCGAGGTTGATACCACCGAAGGTGTTAGCAATACGACGAACTGTGTCGATGAAGGCTTGTGGGCTTTCAGACTCAACTTCGATATCAATTGAATCAACACCAGCAAAGCGCTTGAACAGCAGGCTCTTACCTTCCATCACTGGCTTAGATGCCAGCGGGCCAAGGTTACCCAGACCGAGAATAGCGGTACCGTCAGAGATAACTGCTACAAGGTTGCCCTTGGCAGTGTACTTGTAGGCGTTTTCTGGATCAGCAGCGATTTCTTTAACCGGCTCTGCAACACCTGGGCTGTATGCCAGTGACAGGTCGCGTGAAGTTTGTGCAGGTGTAGTCAGCTCTACGCTGATTTTTCCAGGCTTTGGAAATTCGTGATAATCCAGAGCCGCTTGTTTGAAATCTTCTGACATAGTCGGTGTCCAGTTTCGTCGCTGTTTGTGTAATTTTGCCGCTCGCACCACTTCTTCTGGGGGCGCTGGGGACAAAGGGTCGTACTTAATAACAAAAACAACTTCGAAATTCCAGAAGAAAACTCAGTTTCACCGGCAATTACGAATATTTGATGACATCATGCCGATTTTTTAGGAAAAGTTGGCAACGACAGAGTGACCTTGAGACCCGGAGACTGGTTTTCCGCAACGACGGTGCCGTCATGAAGCTCGGTGATACGACTGACCAGGGCCAGTCCAATTCCGTACCCGCCGGAAGCATGATCCCGGGCTGAATCGACTTGGGTGAAAGCATCAAAAATTCTCGACAATTCGTCCTCGGGTACGCCCGGGCCGTGGTCACGAACCGACAGCTCAACGCGGCCCTTGATGAGTCGACACCCAATCACCAACTCACTGCCCTCGGGCGAGAAACGTATCGCATTGCGCACCAGATTATCGAATGCACGCTCAACTAACAGCCAATCCCAGTCGGCCAGTATAGGCGCCTTATCTGATTCAAAACGGAGGGTGAGTTTGTGGTCGTTGCTCTCGATTTCAGCATCATCAAGCCACTCCTGAACCCGCTCCTGCACCACGTCCTCTTCGCACAGCAGCTCTGCCTGATCCTGCTGTTGCAGACGAGCCAGATCCAGCATCTGACCAATGAGGTTATCAACCTGCCCAACCGCACGCTCAATGCGGTCATGCTCTCCGGCCAGTACGTTGTCATGATCTTTTTTACGCGCAATCGCCAGTGCAATCTGCAAACGGGTAAGAGGCGACCTGAGCTCATGAGAGACATCCCGCAACAGCTGCTGGTGACTCTGAAGTAAACGCTGCAACGCATCGGCCATATCGATAACCTCTTGCGTAAGCACTCCGATTTCGTCGTGACGGCGGTACGTTTTGTTGAGCTCAGACATATCGAAGTCGCCTCGCGCAAGCTGCTTCACAGCCCCTTGCAGGCGCCTTACCGGACGTGTCATCGACCACGCCAGCAAAGAGCACATCAGAGTAACAACCAGAATCACGGCGATCGGGATCACCCAGCGGTCTTCATCCTCGAATAACCCCTGCCAACCGCGGCGGGCAACCGCCACGTAGAGGTAGTTTCCGCGCCTGACCGGGCCGATCATCTGCCAGCCATCATCCTGCCCCCAGAGTATCTGGGTTCGCTCAGCTGCTTCGTCAGCAAATTCTTCAATGTCATGGGGTAACTGGCTGATGTTATCCAGAGGCGTGATGACCAGATTCCAGCCGGGCTTGAGGCTGCGCCAGAAACGGCGTTCCTCAGCCAGTATCGGGCGCTGCGTTTCTACAATGGTGCGAAGGAGGCGGATTTCTTGAGTGGTCGCTTCACGATAATAGTCATCCTCAATCCAGACGATCACGCCTATCGCGACCGTCATGGAGAAGAACACCATTAACCAGAACCAAAGGAAGATTCGTAGGAAGAGTGATCGGTACCAGCGCACCATTACTTATGAACCATCAGTTACGAACCATCAAAACAGACATTTTCAAGCAGCAAATCAGCGTTATACCCGCACTAACATATAGCCACGGCTACGAACGGTTTTAATCCAGTCTGAATCATCATCGCGCTTACCCAGCTTTTTACGCAGGTTACTGACGTGCATATCGATCGAGCGGTCATACGCCATGAGCTGACGACCCAGCGCAGCCATTGACAGGCTGTCCTTGTCGACCAGATCACCAACGTTTTCCATCAGACATTGAAGCACACCAAACTCGGCTCCAGTCAATGGCAACTCTTCACCCGCGCGTGTGGCGGTGCGGGTGGCAGGGTTCAACTCCAGCTCACCGACTTTCAACTCGGTAGAAGCCGACTCTGGTTCCTCTGCCGACAACTCGATGCGACGGAACAGGGCCTTAATACGCGCCATCAATTCATGGTGGTGATAGGGCTTAGGAATATAATCATCGGCACCGTGCTCGAGGCCCAGAACGCGGTCTACGCTCTCTCCGCGGGCAGTCAGCATGATCACTGGAATCGACGATTTTTGACGTAGCTCGCGCAGTACCTCAAAACCATTTTTCTTTGGCAGCATCACATCAAGCAGCACGAGGCTATAGTTGCCCGACAATGCCTGCTGCAAACCTGTTTCGCCGTCGTGTACTGCTGTCAGCTCATAGCCTTCCATAGAGAGATACTCTTTCAGTAACTCACCCAGCTCAACGTCGTCATCAATCAACAGTACTGATTTCATAATTCACCCTTAATCTTTACATTCAGAGTAACCCTGCTGGCACTCTGCGCACAGGCGGTTTTACCCTTATTTACGCTTACTCACGCTGACTGTCAGTCGCTGTTACTGGTCAAGTAAAGTCGCTACCCAACGCGTGCGCTCGTTCACCTCAAACGCAATTTTCACGACCATAGTAAGAGGAATAGAGAGCAACATCCCGACAGGGCCAAGCACCCAACCCCAGAAGACCAACGACAGAAAGACCACCAGCGTCGACAGTCCCAGTGTCCGCCCCATCATCTTGGGCTCAACAATATTGCCAAAAAAGGTATTGGCGATGACGTAAACCAGAGCCGTCAGTGCAGCTTCCCCAACACTAAGTTGTATCAGCGCCACCAACACCGCAGGTACCGCTGCAATAATAGAGCCGATATTAGGAATGTAGTTCAACAAGAAAGCGACCAACGCCCACATGGCTGCGTAATCAACGCCGATTATCCACAGAGCAATCCCTATAGTTGCCCCGGTCATCAAACTGACCAGTGTTTTAATCACAAGGTATTTCTGTACCAACTGAGAAAAGCGACCGAAGTGCTGAACGGCTTGCGTCTTTTCGCCCAGAGCCTTGCGCAGCTTAGCTGGGAAGCCCGCCGCCTCAAGCAGGATAAAGATAACCGTAAACAGAATCAGGAAGGTGTTGGCTAACACCCCGCCCAGGCCGTTAAACACATTGGCGACCATTTTCATCACAGCACCAGGATTAACGTACTCACGCAGCACGTTGTCTGACACGTCCACACCATTGGACTGCAACCAGGCAACGGATTGATCAACCAGAGCCTGAAGTTTGCTCTCGTAGAGTGGCATATCGAGGTAAAACGCATTGATCGTCCGGCCGACAAACGTCGCCAGTATGGTGCCAAACAGAAGGAAGCCGACCAGAATGGCTACCACTGCAACAATCTCCGGTACCCGGTGCCGCGTTAACCAGCGCATCACGGGTGCACTTAATATGGCGATAAAGATCGACAACAGAAATGGGATAAGAATACTGGCGGCGCTTTTGATACCAGCAATCACGATAACAAAGGCAGCGGCAGCGATGAGAATATTAGTATTGAAGCGGGCTTCGCTCGGGTTCATAGAGAACTTCCTGTCATCAGAAGTCTGTACGATACCGCAGACACGAAAGAGGGCCAAGACAGGCTTGCAATCGCCCGGATAATAAGTAAAATTCGCAGCCTCTTCTTTGCGGAAGTGGTGAAATTGGTAGACACGCCAGATTTAGGTTCTGGTGCCGTAAGGTGTGAGAGTTCGAGTC
>PDUK01000212.1 GCA_006212115.1 Thalassolituus sp.
TCTGTGTTTGCCAAATTAGTCACATGATAACGCTGTCAGGCCAACCCGACCACTCAGGTATACCACCTTAGTCGAATATGTGATTAATCGGGTCGTTTAGTATCTTGACGGGCCACATTGAGCGGCGTAGGTTTTATACCGATGGGGCGTGCAAGCCCTACCCACTAAAAACGCACCTATACATGTAGTTATAAGGAGATTTGCGATGAAAACAGGGACTGTAAAGTGGTTCAATAACGCCAAAGGTTACGGTTTTATCCTTAGTGACGAAACGAATGAAGACTTATTTGCACACTACTCAGTCATTGATATGGACGGTTACCGCACCCTCAAAGCAGGACAATCTGTCCAGTTTGACATCAAACCCAGCGATAAAGGTCTGCACGCAATTAACATTCGAGCATTGGATGCCTCTCAAGCTTCCCAATCATTGACCGCCAAAGCTGAGCAGGCAGAGCCTGCCTGAACCCTTTCCGTTCAGGCAAAAACAAAAAAAACCGCCATTTGGCGGTTTTTTTGTTCGGACCAGGCTTAATGCTGATCAATCAAAGCATTCAGGGTTCTACTTGGGCGCATAACCTCTGTCGCTTTCTTGGGGTTTGGCCAATAGTAACCACCGATATCAACCGCCGACCCCTGCACTGATTTCAGTTCTTCCAGGATAGCGGCTTCATTATCATTGAGAGCATCAGCGAGCGTTTTGAAATGCTCAGAAAGTTCTTTATCTTCAGTGTCGGCAGCCAAAGCCTCAGCCCAGAACTTAGCGAGATAGAAGTGACTTCCTCTGTTGTCGAGGCTGCCCAACTCACGGCCCGGTGACTTCTGCTCCTGCAGAATGCGACCCGTAGCAGCATCCAAGGTTTTACCCAGAATAGCAGCCTTTGCGTTCCCCGTTTTCTCGGCAAGATGCTCCAGTGATGCCGAGAGTGCCATAAACTCACCAAGCGAATCCCAGCGCAGGAAGTTTTCCTCCAGCAATTGCTGAACGTGTTTTGGTGCAGAGCCACCGGCACCTGTCTCGAACAAGCCGCCGCCGCTCATCAGCGGTACAATCGACAACATCTTCGCACTGGTTCCTAATTCGAGAATAGGGAAAAGATCCGTCAGGTAATCGCGCAGAACATTACCCGTAACTGAAATAGTATCTTTGCCGTCTTTCAAGCGCGCTAGCGTCAAGCGAGTTGCAGCTTCTGGCGCCATAATGCTGATATCGAGGCCGTCTGTGTCTGCTTCTGCGAGGTATGTCTCGACCTTCTTGATAAGCTCTGCATCGTGCGAGCGTTTTTCATCGAGCCAGAAGATAGCTGGAGTTGAAGTTGCGCGAGCGCGGTTAACAGCGAGTTTTACCCAGTCGCGAATCGGCGCATCTTTTGCCTGACACATGCGCCAGATGTCGCCTTTGGAGACAGTGTGCTCTATCAGCTTACCTGATTCAGTGATGACACGAACCTTGCCGTCTGCGGGTATTTCGAACGTTTTATTGTGCGAGCCATACTCTTCCGCCTTTTGAGCCATCAGGCCGACATTGGGTACTGTACCCATCGTGCGGGGATCAAAAGCACCATGCTCTCTACAGAAGTCAATGGTTTCCTGATAAACACCGGCATAGCAACGGTCCGGAATAACAGCAATCGTATCGTGCAAGTCGCCGTCAGAACCCCACATCTTGCCTGATGAGCGAATCATCGCAGGCATGGACGCATCGACAATAACGTCATTCGGCACATGCAAGTTCGTGATTCCCTTGTCCGAATTAACCATTGCCAGATTGGGACGCTCCTCGTAGCACGCGGCAATATCAGCTTCAATTGCTTCGCGCTCACTGTTAGGAAGCTTCGCGATCTTTGCGTATACGTCACCGAGACCATTATTAACATCGACACCGAGTCGATCGAAGGTCTCTGAGTATTTTTCAAATACGGGAGCAAAGAACACTGAAACAACATGACCGAAGATGATCGGGTCGGAAACCTTCATCATGGTTTCAGGTGAACAGAAAAAAGAACGCCTTTGTCTTTCGCTTCCTGAATGGCTTTATCAAGAAAAGCCCGAAGTGATGCAGCACGCATCACGGAGGCATCGATAACCTCACCACCCAGAAGCTTCAGACCTTCCTTGAGTGGTGTGACATTACCTTCCGCATCAACAAACTCGATATCAACGACATCGGCTTCCGTCATCGTCATGGACTTCTCGCTTCCGTAGAAGTCGCCCTCATCCATGTGCGCAACAGAGCTCAGGGATTCTGACGACCACTCACCCATTGAGTGAGGGTAGCTGCGCGCGTACTCTTTTACTGACGCTGGCGCTCGACGGTCAGAGTTACCTTCGCGTAGTACCGGATTTACCGCACTGCCCTTGATACGGTCGTAGCGAGCTTGCACATCGCGGTCTTCATCCGTGGCTGGGTTGGATGGGTAAAGTGGCACGTCGAAGCCCATGCTGCGCAGCTCTTTGATTGCTTCACGCAGCTGCGGCAGCGATGCGCTGATGTTAGGTAGCTTGATAATATTCGCTTCTGGCTGACCCGCTAGCGTGCCTAGCTCCGCGAGATCATCAGGAATGCGTTGTTCTTTTTGGAGGAATTCCGGAAAGTTGGCCAGAATGCGGCCTGCCAGAGAAATATCACGGGTTTCAACAT
>PDUK01000093.1 GCA_006212115.1 Thalassolituus sp.
TTTGTATGAACCGAGGTTCTTTCTTGTCTGATTCATCTGTTGTCCGTCTCACTGAGTACAGCCATGGCGCGGGTTGTGGCTGTAAGATTTCGCCGAAGGTGCTGGATACGATTCTGGCGTCGCAGTTGACGCTGCCTGATAGCCCGAATCTGCTCGTGGGTAACAGTTCGAAGGATGACGCCGCTGCTTATGACATAGGCAATGGTCAGGCGGTGCTGAGTACCACGGATTTCTTTATGCCTATTGCGGATGATCCGTTTGATTTCGGGCGTATCGCGGCTACGAATGCGATTTCGGATATCTATGCCATGGGCGGGAAGCCGCTGATGGCGATTGCGATTCTTGGGTGGCCGGTGAATGTGCTGCCGCCGGAAGTAGCTCAGCAGGTAGTAGATGGTGGTCGTCAGGCTTGTGCCGATGCCGGTATTCCGCTGGCGGGTGGACATAGTATCGATGCGCCTGAGCCGATCTTTGGCCTGGCGGTCACTGGTATCGTGGATATCGACAAGCTGAAGCAGAATGATCAGGCAGCTCCCGGTTGTAAGCTGTATTTGTCTAAGCCGTTGGGCGTAGGTGTTCTGACAACAGCTCAGAAGAAAAAGATGTTGAAGCCAGAACATCAGTTTCTGGCGCGTGACACTATGTGCACGCTGAATAAAGTGGGTGAAAAGATCTCTGCCATAGCCGGTGTTGAGGCGCTGACGGATGTCACTGGTTTTGGCCTTGGAGGTCACCTGCTGGAGATCTGCGAAGGCAGCGGTGTTGACGCCGTGATCAATTATTCAGCGTTGCCAATCATGAGCCCGGTAAAAGAGTACATTGCTCAGGGTTCTGTACCTGGTGGTACTGATCGCAATTTTGATAGCTATGGCAGCAAGCTTTCGCTGATGTCTGATGAGCAGCGCGCGATTATTTGTGATCCGCAAACCAGTGGTGGTTTGCTGATTGCAGTGCGTCCAGAACAGGCCGCGGAGGTTGAGGCCATTCTGGCATCCGAAAACCTGCAAGCGCAGTGCATTGGTGAACTGGTTGCGCATGCAGGGGCTGATGTGCGTATTGATATTCAGCAAGGAGAGTAGTTCGTGAGTCGTCCGGATACCGCTGATTTTAAAACCTTATTCCTCAATGATACGCCGATGATGGATACGCGTGCGCCGCTTGAGTTTAAAAAGGGCGCGTTTCCGAATACGGTCAGCTTGCCGCTCATGACAGATCAGGAGCGCGCGAAAGTGGGTACCTGCTACAAAAAGAATGGGCAGGACGAGGCGATAAAACTTGGCCATCAGTTGGTTTCTGGTGCAACGAAAGAAGCTCGCCTGAAAAAGTGGTTGGCTTTTGCCAAGGCGAACCCAGACGGCTACCTGTATTGTTTTCGAGGTGGTTTGCGCAGTCAAATTACCCAACGTTGGTTGCAGGAAGCGGGATGTGATTACCCTCGGATAACCGGCGGTTATAAGGCGATGCGCCGCTTTCTGATTGATACGCTTGATCGCGTTGTCGTTGAAAAGCCAATTGTGATTGTCGCCGGACAGACCGGCTGTGCGAAGACGGAATTATTGAAACAGGTTCCTGCTAGCGTCGACCTTGAGGGATTGGCTCATCACCGTGGTAGCACGTTTGGTAAGCGTCCGGGAGGTCAGCCCGCTCAGATTGGTTTTGAAAATGCGCTGGCAGTTGAACTGTTACGCCATGAGGAAAATAAGCCTGATCTGCCGCTTGTTCTTGAGGATGAAAGCTTGCTGATTGGCCGCTGCGCATTGCCCGAGACGTTGCGTCAGCAGATGTCCAATGCGCCACTGGCGATCATCGAGGCCAGCTTTGAATCCCGCATCGAACACAGCTTCCAGAATTATATTCTGCATAAACTCACAGAGTGGCAGGAGCTGGAAGGCGAGGAGGCAGGCTTTAATGCCTTTATTGCAGACTTGCGTAACAGCATGAAAAAAGTCGAGAAGCGTCTGGGTGGTGTACGTCATAAGGCTATTTCGGAGTCTTTAGAGCGTGCCATCCGACAGCATGAGCAGGGCAATCCGGGATTACACCGGGAATGGATTGCGCATTTGCTCGAACAATATTACGACCCTATGTACCAATACCAGTTGTCCCGTAAGACAGGAAAACTGGCAATTCGCGGCTCGTTTGATGAAGTTCGCGATTATTTAAATTCACTTTCTGTATCTGAATTAAAAGGATAAAAAATGAAGTTCCGTTCTGTCGTGGCTATGGTTGTAGCTTTGGTCGCAAGCTCAATGATGAGTACTGCCGCGCTCGCTGAGACCTTTACCTTTACTGCGATTCCTGACGCTGACGAGAGTCGCCTGAATGCACGTTTCGGTAAAGTCGCAGACTACCTGTCTGAGCAACTGGGTGTCGATGTTAAGTACATCCCAGTGAAGTCCTACCCAGCAGCCATTACTGCATTCCGTAACGATCAGGTTCAGCTGGCGTGGTTTGGTGGTTTGTCTGGTGTACAAGCCCGTGAGCTGGTGGAAGGTTCTGAGGCTATTGCACAAGGCTATGAAGATCAGTTCTTTAAAACTTATATTATTGCTCATTCCAGTACCGGTATCGAAGCTGCGGACGCGTTGCAGGACAGCGTAAAAGGTAAGACATTTACCTTTGGTTCGAAGGGGTCGACATCAGGCCGCTTGATGCCAGAATTTTTTATTCGTGAGCACTTTGAAGCTGCACCTGATGAGATCTTCAGCCGCGTAGGTTTTTCTGGAGATCACAGCCGTACGATTGCTCAGGTTCAAAGTGGTGTATTCGATCTTGGTGCTGTGAACTACAGCGTGTGGGATACCGAATTAAAAGAAGGCAAGATCGATACTGACAAAGTTAAAGTCATCTGGACCACTCCGACTTACCCAGACTACCAGTGGACTATCCGTGGCGATGTTGACGCGCGTTATGGCGAGGGATTTAAGCAGAAAGTCACAGATGCTTTGCTTAACATGAAAGACGAAGATCTGCTGGCGAGCTTCCCACGAGCGTCGTTCGTTCCGGCCTCGAATGATGACTACGCGCCTATTGAGGCAACAGGTAAAGCGATCGGTTTACTGGACTGAGTATGTTTCAGCTTTCCAACGCGTCTTTTTCTCATGGGAGTCTTTCTGTCCTCCACGATATCACTCTGGATATCGTAGAGGGTGAAAAAGTCGCTTTGGTGGGGCCCTCTGGGGCGGGTAAATCCAGCTTGCTGTCGTTGTTGTGGCAGCAAAACCCAGAGCAGGTCGCCTTGTGCCCACAAGAGAGTGGGCTCGTAAATATTCTGTCGGTTTATCAGAATATTTACATGGGGGGCCTGTCCCGGTTTTCTACGCTTTATAATGTACTTAATCTGATCCGACCCTGGGCCAGTCGCAAACGCGACATAGCTGCGATCTGTCAGCAGTTGGGTCTGTCGGATAAATTATTTGTCTCACCGGATAAATTATCGGGTGGCCAACGTCAGCGGGTCGCGCTTGGGCGTGCACTGTACCGACAGCAACCGATTTTTATGGGGGACGAGCCTGTCTCATCCCTAGATCCAGAGCAGGGCGACAGTCTTCTTTCTGAAGTATTGGCTCGTCATTCGACGGCGATCGTAGCGATTCATAGCCCGGAGCTCGCAATCAAACACTTTGACCGTGTTATTGCTTTGCAACAGGGCCGCGTTATTGGCGATTGGCCGACAGCAGATATCAGTGTCGCAACACTGGAAGATGTTTACCGGGATGCGTGACACGCATTCGACCGGGGCAGGCCTGCGAACCCTGAGTCTCTGGTTTGCGCTGGTTGCGATCATCGCTTTATTTTTCGCTGATATTTTTCTTTATCAGCCAGACCCCTGGATAGAACTCTCCCGCATTGGCACCGGAATGGTGACGCCTTACTGGCCAGACATATCTGAATTGGCGATATCTGCGTTGCATACCATCAGCTTTGCGCTGTTAGGTGTGGCGGTATCGGCTTGTCTGGGGGTACTGCTGGCAATGTGGTTCCACTGGCGGGCGGTACGTGTGTTCTCTGCGGTTATTCGGTCTGTGCACGAGATCTTCTGGGGCTTGTTATTTATGCAAGTGTTCGGACTGAGTGCGCTGACGGGATTGTTGGCGATTATTATTCCGTTCTCCGGTATTTTCGCTAAGGTATTTGCGGATATTTTTCACCAGCAGCCTGCTACTGCAGTAAATACGATGGGGCAAGCTGATCGGCTGAGTCGCTTTATTTACGGCTGGATTCCGCAGGCGTGGCCAGCGCTGAGTTCGTACGTTCGCTATCGTTTTGAATGCGCATTACGATCAAGCGCTATTCTCGGTTTTATTGGTTTACCGACTCTGGGTTTCCACCTCGAGACAGCCTTCCGTCAGGGAGATTACAGTGAGGCTGCCGCCGTATTCTGGGTCTTTCTGTTGATCATAGGTACGGTTCGATTCTGGCTGTATAAACGTTTTTTACCTTTTTATGTGCTCGCCGCGATCTTTTTGTTGCCGGAAATGCCTCCGGTGAATGCGAGTTTTATCTGGCAATTTTTCACTCAGGATCTCTGGCCTGTACCGCTTCAGCAAGGAGATCTTTCGGGTACGCTTTCTTGGTACGGTCGGGTCGTATCGGATGAAGTGATACCGGCATTGATACAGACCATTGCGATTACACAGGCGGCGCTGGTACTGAGCGGCGTGCTCGCTTTGATGTGGTATCCATTTGCCAGTCGTTGGTTAGTAGGGCGGTTTTCATTAATTGGACGCTTTAAATTGCTGGTATTGCGCTCAGTTCCTGAGCTCATGCTAGCTTATCTGTTTATGCTGCTATTTGGTCCGTCGGCGTTACCCGCCATATTCGCTCTGGCATTACACAACGGTGGGCTGATTGCCTTTTTATTGGCCAATCACAGTGAGGACGCTGCTGACACCCAGCGCATCGATTCTGCCTCTGGGGTGGTGCGCTACTTTTATCAGGATTTGCCTCAGCGTTATCCCGCGTTCCTTGCTTTGTTGTTTTATCGCTGGGAAGTCATCATGCGTGAGAGTGCGATTATGGGGGTTCTCGGGATTGCCACTCTTGGGTTTTTTATCGATTCTGCGTTTGAAGAGATTCGGTTTGATAAGGCATTTTTTCTGATTTTAGTCGCTGCTATGTTGAACGTTGTAGTGGACAGCGTATCCCGTCGTGTTCGTCGCGCAGCCGGCTTAACCACGCCCCGGATGTAATATGTCGATTGTTTTTCTGTTTGTATCTGCACTCTGTTGGACGTTTTTTGATTTCGCGCGCAAAAAGTTGGTTGCCAATGAGACACCCCTGGCACTGACCGTCGCCTTTAACGTAGGTGCGATTCCTCTCTATTGCCTGGCATTTTTCCTGTCGGCGGAACCCAGCAGCCTGACCTTAGTAAGCGATATTTCAGACCTGAATCTGAGCTATTGGATACCTTCGTTTGTTGCCGCGGGTCTGGCGGCACTGGCAGCGGTAGGTTTTATAACGGCGCTTAAGTTGGGTGATATTGCCCGGGTTATTCCCGTATTGGCTTTAACACCGGTCATATCCACTCTGGCCGCTGGCTGGTTGCTGGGTGAGTCTCTCAATTTGTCACAGTGGTTAGCTATGAGCGTGACTGTAATTGCTATTGCGGGCGCGCAGGGTGGGTTGCATCACGTTCGCGGTAAGCCATTTCTATTGATGCTGCTGGTGTGTCTCGGCTGGGGTACGGGCATCGTATTCGATAAGCAGGCGCTTTCACACAGCGGGCCTTTTTTCCACGGCATTGTTCAGACCATTCTGGGCTCGTTGTTGTTGCTGGCGTATGCGCTGGTGAGTAGTACCTCGGTCAGGGTTCAAAGCGGCGTACTGCGTTTGTTGCCAGCCTTGGTGGTGTTTGTGGCGGCGGTGGTATTTCAGTGGTTTGCACTGAGTGGTCTGGATGCAGGGATTGTTGAAACCGTCAAGCGCAGCGTTGGTATTATTGGAGCTTTACTGGGTGGTTTGTTATTGTTCAAGGAGGCCATAACCAAGTCGCAGGTACTGTGGTGTCTGGTTATTCTGGCCTGTATTCCGGTGATTCTTCAGCCAGAGGTATAACATGAGCAAGCGCGTTTTAGTGGGTGTCGCAGACGGCACGGAAGAGCTGGAAGCTGTCACGATTATTGACGTGCTGCGGCGTGCTGAACTGGATGTCGTCGTTGCGTCGGTAGCGCCCGGGCATGAGGTGGCTTGTTCGCGCGGCGTGCGCCTTGTCGCCGACCGTCTGATCGGCGAGTGCCTTGATGAACAGTGGGACGCTTTAGTTGTTCCCGGTGGTATGCCAGGTGCCAGTAACCTCGCGGATAATGAGGCTTTCGTATCCCTTTTAAACAAACAAAACGACGCTAATCGTCTTGTTGGTGCTATTTGTGCTGCACCCAAGGTGGTGTTGGCGAGTCACGGTTTACTTGATGGTCGATCAGCTACTGCTTATCCGGGCTTTCGGGAAGAATTGGAGCAATTCGGTGCAGTGCCGAGTGACGACGCCGTTGTTCTGGATGGAAATATCATTACCAGTCAGGGACCCGGAACGGCGATGCAGTTTGCTTTAGCACTGGTGACAAAGCTGTGCGGGGAAGAGGTATCTCACAAGGTCGCGGACGGTTTATTAGTTTAATGCGCCCCTGAACAATTCGTTCAGGAGCGCATCAATGTTTACGCGTGGTATACGCGTGAGCCTCAGAGGTTCATGCAGTTCGCGTAATAGGTAGTCGTTGCTGGCCAGTCAGAGAATACCCCGATCACGCCGACATCTTGTGCCAGAACATCCAGAACCTGCATAACGTCGCCGTCGTTATCAATCACGTCCATACCGCCGTCGTCGCCATTAACGGACTGGAAGTACCAACCGCCGTTATCAGTGAGACGACCCGAGCGCTCAAGCGTCCAGGCGATCAGTTTCAAGCCTGCAGCTTTCGCATTTTTAGCGTACTGTGACGGTACAATGTCGCCGTCGCTATTCACGTCGAGTAGCATCCACATAGGTGGAGCAAGCACGCGCAGGCCGTCATCTACCCATTCTTCCATTTCCGCCTGTGTCACGCTGGTATCGTAAACTCCATCCAGATAAACCGCCTGGCGACCGTACCAGGTGTTGTCGATCCAGTATTTTACGTCTTCGTAGTTGAATGACTGCGGCCATACTTTGCGCGGGTGGATACCAGCAGCTCGATACTCATCGATCATTTGCTGGGCGTACATCTCTTGCGTGTAGTCACCCTGGAACGGCATAGCAACAGAGGGAGACTTCAGCTCAGGAGTGTAATGAGCGCCCAG
>PDUK01000213.1 GCA_006212115.1 Thalassolituus sp.
CGTTCGGCGTGGTCGATGTTTTCGCAGAAGACGATGGTTTTCTGCATCGGGTCGGTCTTCTGCATGTATTCTGTGATGGTACGGGCCACCAGCTCGGTGCGCTGATCCATGGTGATGTTGCGGTCGAAGTCGCGCTGGTTGTAGATGCGGTCGTCGATCAGTTGGCCGCTCTTGTCTTTCTGGCCTTTGCTTGGGCGCCAGCCCTGCAGGTCTTTGTCGAAATCGACGCGGATCACTTTGTACGGTGCAAGGAAGCCGTCGTCGATGCCCTGCTTCAGCGAGTAGGTGTAGATGGGTTCGCCGAAGTAGTGGATGTTGGAGACTTCTTTGGTTTCTTTCGGGGTCGCAGTCAGGCCGATGTGAGTGGCGCTGTCGAAGTATTCGAGAATCGAGCGCCATGCGGAGTTTTCTGCGGCGCTGCCACGGTGGCATTCGTCGATGACGATCAGGTCGAAGAAGTCTGGCGAGAACTGCTTGTAGACGTTGCGTTCTTCTTCGGAACTGCTGAGAGCTTGATATAAACCGAGGTAAATCTCAAAAGAGGGATCTACCTTGTTGACCCGGTCTTTGTCTTTTTTGACGGCGAGCTTGATATCCAGCTTTTTGCCGTTGCGCTCCATACCGCCGCCTTTTGGCGACAGCTTGGCCATTTTGCCAGCAAAGGGTTTGAAATCGCCGTTCATGGTCTGGTCGACCAGAATATTGCGGTCGGCGAGAAACAGGATGCGTTTCTTCTGGCTGACTTCCATAAGCGCCAGATGATCTGGAAGGCGGTGTAGGTTTTACCAGTGCCGGTGGCCATAACCAGCAGAATACGGTCTTGCCCTTTGGCGACGGCTTCAATGGTGCGGTTGATCGCTACCACCTGGTAGTAGCGTGGTGTGCGGTCGTTGGCGACTTCGTGGTAGGGCTGGCTTATGGCGGCCTGACCATCAGGAATATCTTTCCAGCGGCAGTAGGCTTCCCACAGAGCTTCTGGGCCGGGCAGCTCGCTCAGGGCTATTTCGGTTTCTACTTGTGGATAGATCAGGCCGAAGCGGTCGTTGACGAAAAAGCTGTCGCCGTTGCTGGTAATGGCAAACGGGATATCGAGCTTATCGGCATAATCTAGGGCCTGTTGCATGCCATCGCCGACGCGGTGTTTGTTGTCTTTCGCTTCGATAACGGCAATGGGCTTGGCTTTCTGATAGCAGAGAACGTAGTCAGCCCGGCGAGGCTGGTTGCGGCTGTGCATGCGGCCACGGACAACGATGCGACCATCGGTAACGGAGAACTCTTCGTAAACCTGGGTATGAATATCCCACCCGGCGCTGACGATAGCGGGTGTGATGTATTTGGTGCGTATGTCCTGTTCGGTGAGCTGCTTCTTATCCATGAATCCCCGGCCACGCTTTTTACATCGTGTTCAGTAAGCGACAGTAGTGTCCCGAAGTGTATATGGCGCGGTTGGACGGAAGGATAGTGGGGTAACTGTGTGATGCAGCTAAGCGGTCAATGTGGTCCGTTGGTGGCGAGCCCGCCGGGGTTGCCAAGGTTGGTATTGAAGGTTACGCCAGTGAGCTGGTGTTGCTCTATGGCCTGCTTTAGCTTTTCGTTGCAGAACAGCGACAGGTAATCATCGAATTCTGTTCGGAAGGCAGTAACGGACGTCAGCTTATCTTCGTGAAAGGCGATGTGCTCGACTTCATCCCATTCATTTTTCACGCAATGTGCTTCGTTCAGAGCGCCCAGCTCTTCTGCTAAACGCAGTGGGTTGAACATGTAGCCGTTGCCGTCAGCGCAGGTAACGGGCAGGAACTCGCCGTCATTTTTCAGCAGGGGGTAGAGCAGGTCGTAGGCTTTGGCGCTGATAAAAAGGCGGCCCTGATGTTCGGCTATGTCGGGTATTGCTGAGCCTGTCAGCCCGCCAGCATTGCTGAACGTGACAGTGATTTCTGGATTCCAGCTCCCGGCATACGAGCGCGGCGCCTGATTGACGTCAAAACGGGTATCCATGGAGTCGCCAAAGACGGCGACTATCTGCTTCCAGTCAAAGCCCAGAGCGGCAAAGTGTGTGCGGTCGTTATGGATTGAGTAATACATGCTCTCAGCCTTTCGGTAATACTTCTGGTGGGACTTTGGATGCCTGCAACCGGGTTTTTATCAGGTGCAGTCGACGGACAAGGTCTGCGTCGCTTTTGATACGCACTGGGGTAATTTCGCGGTTCAGCCAGTCGTAGTAGCCTGAGTGATGCAGCCGGTTGTGTGGTAGTGCCTCGCGCAGGTAGTCAGGCATATATGGCTTGTCTTCCACCCCACGAGGTAGCCAGCATCCATTTACGGGGTCATCAATACGTCGGCGACACCATGCCAAAACGGCTCGGGCTGGTGCAGCGAGACTATGCCCGCCACTGATGATGGCGTGGGCATCGCAGCGCGGACTAGGGCGACCATCGCCAGTGCGCTCCAGCATCTTCGCTAACCGCGCAGAACGATGACGCTCTTCTACCAATTGCTCATACGACATTTTCGCAGCACGAGCCTGGAAACGATCAATACCCGCCTGCATTTGTGCGGTGACTATAACCCGGTTCAGGTCTGCTATGGTCGGTGAGTCTGTCTGAGCGAACTTATCTATTGAACGGTCTTCGTGGTTCTTTTCGAAGTAACGTTTGTCATCTGGTGGCAGGTGCATATGAATCATTCCCTGATATTTTCCTTGAGCGGATGGTATCACGAACCGAGGGCTTGTTGCCTAGTGTTTCGCCCTGTTCATAATCTTAACTGAATCGATTCAGTTTTTGGTCTTACAGGGTCAGTTGCTGTGAGGGAGGAGTGTTTGCTAACTTTGGAAGCGGTTACCTAAGCAATGGAGTTGCATTATGTGGATTGTTGCCATCTTCGTAATAATTATCGGTGCTTTTCTAATTCTCTCGTGGGCTAGATTGGAGCAGATGCATAAGCAAAACATTGTGAGTGTGCCATCCAGAGAACCCGATAAGGTGCTAGCAGACCCAATCAGCCAGTTCTGGCTTTGGTATTGGATCATCTTTGGTCTATTTTTGTTGTTTCGGATTATTCATTCACTTTCTGGCTCTACCGCCCATATCCTGAATCAAGTTACGCCCGTCGTCTTACTGATGATGCTCGTTGCGTTCATACGCGCAGTGTATGTTTGGCTGAAACCTGTAAAGGAAGAGACGCCTAGCGTAGATCAGCTGGTCGATAGCGAGGAATATACCAGTTGCAATCGGCGAACCTCGGACGTCTTCTACAGCTCCTTGGGAAGCCAGGAGCTACTGAGGTTTGAAGTATTGATTCGTGCAATTAGGGAAAAGGGCTTGTCGGAGCCTGGGGCTACGACTGCGCCAATATTTCCTAAAGAATCTTTCGGAATGCGATAGTGGTTATACCATCTTGGGTGTCATGCATCGTGATAAGTCACTCCTGTATGGGATGTTCGAAAGTTGCGTGAGTGAACGTTCGAGCTCTTTGGTTTCGCCCGCGTCTCCCTCTGTTCAGAATCTGAACTGAGTCGATTCAGTTTTTGGTAATACAGTGCAGGTTGCTGTTAGATATAACGTCAGCCTCAGGTGTTTTCGATTCAGTTTCTGAACTGACAGCGCGTTTTACCGTGTTCAGAAACTGAACGCCTTATTAGGTTACCAGCAGGTTTGTTATTCGAGGCTGAATTTACGAACAGGTGTCGTGGTTGGTTCGACATCCAGTTTGCCTCCACATTCGTCGATAGGCAGCCAGGTCAGTGCGTAGAGGCTGCAGGTGCTGCCGGGATTCTGAAAGCGGCCTGTTCGGGTTTCGATAATCATGTTGCATCGAAGTAGCTCCTGTTTCGCTTTATTGAGTGTTTCGGGTGATCTGAAGCCCCAGTGTTCTTTCATCGTTTTGAAAGCAATGGATATGTCGCCGTTGTTTCGGCCCCTGAAGTAATACGCCATGATCAGGAGCAGATTGCGGGCATTGGGGGAAAGCGTCCGGAAATCGGGGCTTTCCATCACAATTCGGGGAATGCCTGCAAAGCTCTGGCCTGATCTACTTCGCCCTGTCAGCTTCCCTGCTTTATCTGCCCTTTGGCCCATGGCTCAGTAATCCGGGTCGTTTGCGGCGCTCATCAACATGTCAACATTTATCAACATCTTCGGTGACAGAGCATTGCGAACAGTCGTTGGGTCAATCACGTGATATCGGGCATGACTGCCACCTACGTGAGGTTCATCAACGGTGCGAATGGCTGCCCCGGCATGACGAAGCTCATGGATAACGGTGGATAGCCGCGTGTGCCGATATTTGCTGATGGCTTCAAAACTGGAGATGTGTCCGACTACCAGCAAGTGAGCAATGATGTATTCCTTTTTGCTGCACCTCCATCGTTACGAGAAGCGGCGATGCGGCTTTCGATCCATTCGTTGATTTCTGATTCGATCCAGGCAGAAGCGCGAGCCCCGAGTTTTACCGGAGCAGGAAAGGTGCCCTCATGGATCATTGCGTGTGCCTGTGAACGGCAGATGCCGACGCGTGGTTGAACGTCTTTCCAGCGCAGTAGACGTGAGTGTTGAGGTTGGGTGTTCTTAGTCATTGGTCGCCTCCTGTGGGCGTTGTTGGTCACAGGAGGATTAAAGATTTTTCACTACTTCGGGCATAGGCATGAAAAACCACGGAAATCTTTCCGGGTCATGCTTACAGGTCGTTTATGAAAGAAGGGTCCATACATTTTTTAAGAAGAGGGCGAGCAGTTTTTCTTACGTCCTCACTGGTCCAGAAGGGTTTCGTATCTAGACCCAAGCCATCAAGAATAGTCTGATTAGAGATAATTACGCTCTGTTCTTTTGCCCATATTTCTAGATCAAGGAAGGGAATAATTCTATAGGCTTTGATTTTATCTAAATCGCCTTTTCTAGTCTTGGAGCCATCAGGAGTGAACTTCCGATGTTGACGAATTTCAGTTAGTAGATGTTTGACATTAGCGAGGAGTAGTTTATCCGGGAGGTTCAAATCTAATGTGATTGATATCTGTGGGTTCATTGGGTCTTCGAGGATAAGGTCATAGGGAATGCTTCCGTTGTGATCTGTCCAGTCTGGTGCTCCGGGGTACGCTTCATACTCATCTACATATTCACGAGCTTTTCGAGGAGTTAGTAGTTGGACGCCTTCGAGGCCAAGCTTTGGCCAAAGAGGATTAATGCGGGCTTGCTCGGATCTAACCTCCTCAGCCATGAGGCTTATGACACGCTCTATCTCTTCGCTCGTTTCACCGAGCGACCAGCCAAGCGGACGCCGTTCTCTTTGAACATGGAAGATATAATTTTGCCACTCTCGAACTTCAGAAGTATCTCGTTCAACAGAGAGGATACTCATTGCCTTAAATCGAGCAATTAGCTCGCTCTTAACCTCTTCGGCAGACAGACACTCCTCAGAGTAATTTGAGATATTGAACCACGGTGGTAGTTGATTGATCACGCGAGTCATAACTATCCTTGTAGATTCGTGATTCTGATACGATTAGCCCACCACTCCAGCATATCCCGCCGCTCTTCCAGGTAATCCGCCCGGTTGTAGGCTTTCCTCACCTGATTACGTTCTTCGTGCGCCAACTGATCACATCGGCGCGAAAGCCCGCTTCATTCAGAACCGTCGACGCGGTGGCCCTGAGGCCGTGGGTGGTGGTGTGTTCCTTAAACCCTATGCGCTTTATGAGTAACAGAAAGGCGTTCTCGGATAAAGGTTTGTTGATGCTGTTGGGGCTGCGAGCGATGTATTGGCCGTGCCCTGTATGCTCATGGAGGGTTCGCAGAACATTCAGTGAAGCCTCACTGAGCGGTATCAGGTGATCATTGCGCATCTTCATGCGAGCAGCAGGAATGCTCCAGAGCCGCTTTTCAAAGTCGATTTCGTCCCAGGTTGCGAAGCGTACTTCGCCGGTACGGGTCATTGTCAGTATGAGCAGCTGCAGAGCGAGCTTGACGATGGGGTGAGCGGTGTCTTGCTCTATCGCGCTCAGGAATTCCGGCATCATACTGAAAGGCAGGCTGCGCTGGTGGGTTGCCGGAGGGAGTGCCTTGAGTGCATGGATGACACCGGTTGCCGGATTATTATCAGTCAGCCCCTCTGCGATAGCGAAGGTGAACACTTGCTGGGTATAGGTGCGTACCTTGCGGGTGGTTTCCCGGACGTTGT
>PDUK01000214.1 GCA_006212115.1 Thalassolituus sp.
GCAACGCCACTAAAATTGTCATGATGATGTGTAACTTCATACCTTCCTCCCTGAAGGTGTGTGTGAATCATTCCATATGAACAACCCGTAACTGTAGGTTTCGCTCACCACGAAACTCATTGATATCGAGCTGATAAACACAGGTGACCTTCTCGCGTGAATGGTCTGGCCACACAGACGTATCTATTCCGAACCAGATCGCATCAATAGCCTGGTCAGTGCCCTCTGGTTGAAGTACAAGCTTCAGATGGCTACCGCCAACAACACGTTGCTGAATCAGACGAAAATTTCCCGAGAACTGCGGCTCAGGAAAGGCCTGCCCCCAAGGCCCCCCCAGGCGCAGCGCTTCTGCCAGCGCCATATTGAAATCCGCTGCATTGAGTACCCCGTCAGTATCAAGTGTCTGCTGCAACGCGTCATCACTGAGCATGCTCTTGCATACCTCATCAAATAACGAGCGGAATCGCTCAAAGGTACCCGCGGCCAACGTCAGCCCGGCAGCCATGGCGTGCCCGCCAAATTTAACAATCAGGCCGGGCGCCATACGGTCAACACGGTCGAGTGCATCGCGGATATGTAATCCACTGATTGAGCGGGCTGAGCCCTTGATCTCGCCATTTTCACCACAAGCAAATGCAATGACAGGACGATGCAGACGCTCTTTAATTCTCGACGCCAGTATTCCAATAACCCCCTGATGCCACTCACGGTGATAGAGACAAACACCGTAACCCTCGGCCGGGCCGGTATCCATTCGCTCAAGTAAGGCAAGTGCTTCACCTTGCATCGCCTGCTCAATCTGGCGACGGTCACGGTTAAATGCATCTAATTCGGAGGCTATATCCACAGCCCGGTTGAAATCGTCCGTCAGCAGACACTCAATCCCCAAAGACATATCATCAAGGCGGCCTGCTGCATTAATTCTTGGGCCGACAGCAAACCCCAGATCAGTAGAGACCAGCTGCCGATGATCTCTCTTGCAGGAGAGCAAGTATGCCTGGTTGGCATTTTCCGGCGCGTATACGCCGTAGCCCCTGCTCTACCAGAATTCGATTGTTCTTATCCAGCGGAACGACATCAGCAACGGTCGCCAGTGCAACCAGATCAATCAGCGACGCCAGATTCGGTGGCTGGCCGGTTCCGATTCGGTCAAACCAGCCGGCTTCCGCTAAACGCGCACGTAAAGCCAGCATCAGATAGAAAACAACAGTGCAGCCGCAGGCAGCCTTAGATGGGAAAGCACAACCGTGCTGGTTCGGATTTACAATTGCTAAAGCATCAGGCAGATCTTCTCCGGGCAGGTGGTGATCGGTCACCACCACAGGGATACCTGCTGCGTTTGCTGCCGCGACACCACTCACTGAGGCAATGCCGTTGTCGACGGTCATGATCAGGTCCGGTCGGCGCTCTACGGCAACCGCCACCAGCTCATAAGCCGTACCCAAAATCGAAACGGTTAGGCACAAGGTAATCCAGATCCCTGGCACCCATCATGGTGAGTGCACGAAGAGCGACAGCTGTACTGGTCGCACCATCGGCATCAAAATCACCGACGACAAGCAGCCGCTTCCCCTCAGTAACCACAGGTAAAAGCGCCGTTACCGCCTCTTCAATGCCGCGCATCTCATGATAGGAAATCAACCCCGCTAACTGCAGATTAAGGTCATCAACGTCAGAAATCCCGCGACTCAGATACACTCGGGAAAGTACGGGGTGCAGGTCAGGAAGCGTCTTATCAGTATCTGCTTCCCGAACCCGGATTTGCGGCGCCTGACGCGTCATCAGAATCTCCGGAACGAGGAAAACGTCTAGTTTACTCGGGCGGGCGAACCCGATCAAAGCTGGCAAAGCGCGGGAGACCGTCCGCGGTCAGCCCCCGGAAGGTAAAACGCACGCGCGCACCCAGCGCCGGTGGAGACTGTCTTTCAGCGTCTGAAAAGCCGGTACCAAGCAACATTTCCCGACCGTTCTGCAGCCTTACTCTGAGCGCTCCCATCATTCCTTTTAAGCGCCCCTGCCCGGGCTCATAACCAGTCACAATGGCCTCTGCATCTTCGAGCGGGGTGACTTTTAACAGGTCACTACTGCGGCCGGCGAAATAGAAGCTGTCCCAACGATGCAGCATCAATCCCTCACCACCACGTTCAAGAACCTGCTGCAATAGAATATCCAGCTCCTGTTGAGAAGAAACCCGCAACTGCTCAACAGGGTGAAGGTTTTCATATGAAGCGACCTCTGACGGGTTACCAATAAGAGATATTAAGGCCTGATAACGCTCATCGAATGTGCCGGGCAGCTCTGGTAAATCAAACACCATATACGAGACATCCTGCCATAGTTCGCTGGTATCACTGTCTTTTCTGCGGATCAGACCACTCACTTCTGAAAATCTTCCATATCCCAGCCACAACTCACCGTCCAGAGGCTCGTCTGGTAATTGTGCCAGGAACCAGTCAGGTGCATTAATAATCCGCCCACTTCGTGTGACCAGTGACATACCGTCCCAAAAAGCCCGGACACCATCATATTTCTCACTGACGCCAAACAGGTTGAGGGTTTCCTCACCGTGGAAACGTTTTGCCAGCATAAGCTGAGGAGGCATTTCACTGCGCTGGGTGGCCGCCCATACAGGAAGCATCCCGCCGAGAATAAGAAGCACAGCAATAAAATATGGCATCCAGCCAGACATACCTATTCCCTTCCATGTTGTTATTATGTTTGCCATATTGATAGCGCGTTTGTGCACGCAGTAAAAGTAGC
>PDUK01000094.1 GCA_006212115.1 Thalassolituus sp.
GCGGTTGAAGGTATCAACCTGACTTCTTTCGCTCCACCATCGAAAGACCTGGCTCGCCCAGCGATCCCTCTGAAAGCTGTTTAATCAACAGTTTTTGAGGCGATTAGCCCACTGCCCTGACCTTTTGGTTGAGGCAGCGGGTTAAGCAAATAAAAAACCGGCACTGTGAGAGGCGCCGGTTTTTTATTGTATGGACATAATCAACTCATAGCGGCGATAGGATTTCAGCTAGTAACTTTACTAAAGTACTCTAGTTATGAGTGATCCTATTTGATGCAATTTAACGTCTCAACAACCGGCGCAGCTTTGCTGCATCCGGTACCGAAGGCGCGAAACTGATTGATCTGTTATTTAGCTTTAATAACACGTTCAATTGTATCCCTCCCTAAAAAACCATAATTCAACTCGACCCACTTGATAGATTGACGATATCTTTTGCCACTTTCCTGCTGTTTAACAATGGATTGGAAAGAATCGATATTTAGCATTGCCTCATAAATAGAAGCGTCGCTCTGAGATCTAACTATTGATATAAAGTATGCATCGACCGCCCTGGCACATTTTATAAGCATAGTAATTAAGGTCGTAACATCTTTTAATGTGAATTTATTATTTTCGAAGTTATCCAAGGCAAGATTCACATCAAAATGATGAAAATTATCGAATATTTTTTGCGATTTTTCGGCCAAATACTGCTTAGATGATTTCGAGATGCAAGCATTTGATGAGTTTGCATGAACTACTTTATTTCGCCAGTGACAGAGTAGCTCGGTCAAAATAATCCATTCTTTTTCAATATTTTGGATTCCTGTTAAGAAGTCTGTAACCCTATCCGCTTTCGAAACATTTTGCTTAAATGACTCATTAAAGTTTTTCCCAGTCCCTGACCAAAAGCTGTCTTTGCTTATCTTTGATAGGTATTCGAATAGGCTTTCAACTGAGTAGACAATCGAAGATTTTATTGCAAACCGCCTAGCATTAATGCTTGAGCTAGTAACATTTCCTGGCTTCCAAGAGATATTCAACTCTTTTGGAGGCACAGTTTCTTGTGTTAACTGCGAGAGAGAAACTGCGATCGTGTTCATGCAGTGAACGCTATGTCCTATGTCATCCAAGAATACTTTCAAATATGTTGTCTCAGACATAGAGATCCTATAGTGATGGCATTGTCAGGATTCGAACCTGCATTTTCGGCTTTAAATAAGAACTTTTAGTAACCGATGTCTTACCGTTAGACGATGATGCCAATTTGATTTTAACCTTATTTGGACGCTTGTATAGAGGGTTGTTCTAGATCAGGCAGCATAACACCCGGCTCAACAGTGCCCAAAACGGAGAGCTTTTTGTGGAAAAGTAAGCGCTCCGCAACCCACAAAAAGAGCGTAGGTATGGGCGTCTGTGTGGAGCCGTTTGCTATGCCTCTTTCTCAAACTCAATAACATTCTGCCTATCCTTAGCTTCAAGCTCTCTACGCTGCTCTTCCAAGAAAGGTGCGCCCTTAACACGGTCATACAATTTTAGTAAACGGCTTTTAGCTCGAGAAATCACAACTTGGTAATCTAGAGGCTGAATAGTGCATCTATCGTTATTTTCTTTTCTAGCATCTCGTTCGAAAGGGTCAATCTCACTACCCAATACAAAGCAGGTTACCCGAGTATCCCTACTAATTAACCCTTTCTTAAGAAGCTCGCTCACATAACGCCAGCACTGCCCTTTTTCATCAGTACTAATGGGAATTCCAGGCTTTTTTAGCTCTACAACAACAAGTCGATCAATTCCAATTTCTCCGCCATCGTCGTCATACTTGTGATATGAGTAACTTCCTACCGTACTCTCAGGCAATATTGCAAAATCGGGCCTGTTTCGACTACCCTTTATACCCGACTTAAATAGACTTTGGATAACCTTAGTCATCCCTTCATTAGACGTAAATTCAATCGTTTCAAATTCCGGACCAAAGATCCATAATCCCTGATGAAACAACGGTTGCAAATCTTGGACTTCTTTCGTATTGACATCTAAAACCCTATCACGCAGCTCGTCCAGTAGCCTTAATCTGATCTGAAGCTCATCCAATACTTCTTTGGCAAGGTCCAAACTCCAATCAGCTAAGATATTATGAAGATTATCAATCTGACTAGGTTCAAGCTCATGCAATTTACTAATAAGCGAGTATTTTGTGTCAGACTGCTCCATTTTTAACAACACGCCAGCGAGCTTAAATAGATCCTTTTCATTCAGGCTTGTACATTCACTCTGTATCTCAGTTACAAACTCTTCCCAACGCCCCACACGAAAAGGAGTTAATTTCTCCAACTCACCTTCATGAGCTTTTTTAACGTTAGAGAATACTTGGTCTCTCTTTTGTTTTGTCTGACCAAGTATATGCGCTTTAACAAAATCAAATACCGCATCCCTTGCTAGTTCAAACTCCGGCGTCATATTAAATCCGGTCCAGTCTTGCTTAACCGAGTCTGTACTAGCCAAAAAATTAACGTCGACTATAAATGTATGCCGCTTAGCCTCTGAGGATCTTCCATCAATAATTTCGTCAAATCCGTAGCTTTTCCAGTCTGCCTCACCAACCAATCGCCCATTTACATGCCATGCGATACCATGTTGTTTTGTGGTTTTATCTGCATCACTCGTTTCAATAATTACTATACCTATAGCATCGCCGGAATCTAGATTCAAACTATGTCGCGCTATATTCTCTTCTGGTATGTGCGAAAAGTTTACCGTTACGCCATTTACAATGCATGTAAACGACGGGTCAGTTAAGAACCTCATTCCTATCTCGGATCTAATCGCATTTTCGTCTATGCGTAATGATGATCTATCTCTTACGAAAATCTTAGTTCCTTTTTCCCGAACGTAGGTAACCGGATTATGCTTAACCAGAGAAAACGGCGATTCTCCACTTCCGGGCATTATTTGATACTCGATATGTTCGTTTTCTTTATTTGAAGCCACAAAATAAGAATCGCCAAAACAGAATCCAGCAAATCGACCGACACCATTTTTTCCAAATACTGTTCTATTTTTATTGTTTACGACAACTACATTTCCCTGAACACCGATTCGGTCGTATGCAAGAGTTCTCCATCTAGAATTAAATTCTTTATCCGTTAAGCCACTACCGTTATCTTCAATGGAAAAGAACTGCTCATTTTCTTTTACTGGCCAAGTAATCTCAACCTTACTAGCCCCTGCATCCCATGCATTTGCGACCAACTCAACAATCGCAACTTTAGGATCATGTAATATGGATTTTCCAACTAATTTTTCTAAGAATTTTGGACCGAATAGACACGGTTGTTCCATATATATTTTCTCCTTAATCATGAGTGCTGTTCCTGCCCACTAAAAGTAGACACCATTTCAGGCACACTTTTCGTGATATTCCTGTTCATAGTCTGCAGGGCTTTTATAGCCTATCTCAGTGTGCCTTCGCACTCGGTTATAAAGCAGTTCGATGTATTCAAATGCGAGCGAGTAAGCTTCCTGCTTTGTCGTAGGTTGGTCTGCGTAAACGGATTCAACTTTGAGCCTTGAGAAGAATGATTCCATGGCGGCGCTGTCCCAGCTGCTTCCCTTTTTTCTCATACTAAGCCGTATGCCTTTGCTGAGCAACCTGTGCTGCTATTCTCCCGGAGAATTACATGGACTAATTACATAATTACATCATGGACACTAACAAGACACCCACATTAGCAAAGGGCTACATGGACGGTCATAATAAGGGCTATTGGTTGCATCACTTATCTTTATCATCCTTGTCATATTCATCAGGGTCACTCAGAAATATTTTCATATCCCCTGAAGCGAGCCTTTCCGGCTCTTCAATATGTTCAGCATTATTGTTGCGGATCAGCTGCTTTGCCCGCTTAACGGCATCCTGAATCGTTTCAGTTTGCTTCTCGCTCCGCTTCTCCGCCAGGCTTTTGACTTTTTCATTGCTCATAGCCTGTGCCTCACAACGTGATATGGAGATAGTCTGCTTTGGATACATAGAAAAATCAAAGCGCGAAGTGACATGGACCACATTGTAAAAGCGCCTTTATTCATAGGTGCCAATTAATTTCCGATGTTCTGAATTTCTTCATCAAGCGAGGCTATTGCTCCGCAGGGCAAAAGCGTAACGCCCTTGAGATCGAAATCTTCCAGAGCACGTTTAAAGCGGTCGGTACAGTAAAGCGATGTAGAGTTATCAAACTCTGTTTTAAAAACAGGCGGATCGTTGGCTTCCTCTTGGAATCCAATGCTCAAAATATTTAGAGGTGCACCATCGACGTTATCCCAAGCGCTCAGCGTAGGGTCTGCGTCTTTTCGACTAAAGCAGTTGAATATCCAATATGGATCGGATTCATTCATAATCCTTACAGGTAGAAACTCACCATGAGGCTGGAGTAAATCTCCAAGAAGTCTTCTGGCCTTTGGGCTGAGTACCAATGCAGCGCCTGCTTGCCATATAACTATGTCTGGCACCCTCGGGTTTTTCGCACCGGAATTTGGAATGAAAGATGTTTCGGGGGCGCGCCACCATGAAGAAAATTGAGTATCGCGCTTACTGAATGACATGATATCGTCGAATTCCAGCCCCTGATCTCGGGGTGCCTTTCGAATGATGTCCATGCCATCAAGCGATAACATCATGTACTCATAATCGGTGTATTTTATAGCGTAGAAACTAGGCAATGGTCGTTTCTCCTGCCTTATCAATCATGACTGTTACATTGTTCTGTTGCATAAGTCGACCGATCACCTGGAGTTGCGTTTTTATTTTGTCCTGGCCATTTAGGTGTGAAAGCCTTTCCCAGACGAGTCTTTCGTAGTCCTCGGTATGATACGTTTTGTGCCCGCGAGAGTCAGGCATTGACCAGTGAGGAGTCTCTTTGTCCCGAGTCATTAGATAGACTCCATTCGCTGGATCATTTATTCGAATACCGTGTGTATGTAAATGAACCCTGGTCTGTCTGGATATTGCAGGTAGTTTGCCTTTGCCCGGGCAGATATGATGCGCAGTGTGCCGCGAGCTGGGTTTTGGCACACCTTCGGCTGCCATATTACGTTCAAGTACCCTTACACCGTTGTAACCGTGATGAGACTCCGCTTGCAACACATCGAATGCTTCCGCGCGACTCCACATATCAGAGTTGTCTGATGTCGCTTTCATTCCTTGAGTACGGTAATCCCGAAGTTGATCCTGCAGTGAGGCAATGGTGCTGAGTTTAGCCCGCTCTATATTCAAGAAAGACATGGCTTCAGCCACTGCTCTTCTCCGTTCATCCTCGGTTTCTGTGCGAGAGCTCGAAGCATAGTAGGTCTTTAGTCGGTGCTCATACCCGTCTAATGCTGCCTCAAAGGCATCCTTTTCGTGCGCGAACTTGGTAATACGGACACCATTTTTGTACTCAAGCTTCATCGGTTAGCAGATTCCATTCATATCTTGAGGTAGACAATACCTATCAACAGTGAGCGAGTAAACTGAGGCAATTGATGACATGGAAGGTCACATTTGAGGAGGCCCTGGTTTCTTGCTTCTTGGTTCTACAAACACCCGGCCTCTCGTAACTGCGTTTAACTCCATCATCATTCACAAAGTCGCTCATTACGGCTCATATAACCAACAATAATGAGCCGCAAATATGAAATTTGCGGCTCGCAGCATTGTATAAGACGTATCACAGCCACCCGGACAGCCCATGAACTACATCTGGCAACACAAACACTGGCCCCAGTTCAGCTACGACAGCAGCAAGCTGTCGGCGCTTGCCTACCAGTATGCCAAGCAAGTCTCCCAGCTGTCGGGCCGGTTGTCGCAGACGGATGACGGTGACTCTATTGCCGCTCAGTTGGATCTGATGGTGGATGAGGCGATCAATACCAGCCTGATTGAGGGTGAGAGCCTGAATCCGGCCAGCGTGCGTTCTTCATTGCAGAACTACCTGAATCTGTCCTCTACTCCCATTAACGTCGCTGATGTGAAAGCCGAGGGAATGGCGGCGTTGCTTGTGGATGTGCGAAAGCACTTCAATCAGCCGCTTAGCAAAGAGATGCTGTTCAGCTGGCACCGCATGGTGCTCGCAGGCTTTGAAGACAATATCCTGCACAGCGAACTCACTGTCGGCCAATGGCGTGACAGCCCTGAACCCATGCAGATCGTCTCTGGGCCGGTTGGCTATGAGCGTGTGCATTACAAGGCACCGGCCGCTCAGGATGTAGATGCTTTAATGGCTGAGTTTCTGAGCTGGTTTAATCAGCACGAGAACCGGCAGATACCTGGCGTTATCCGCGCTGGTATCGCTCATCTGTGGTTTGAGGTTGTTCACCCGTTTGATGACAGTAATGGCCGGATCGGTCGCGCCATCATCGAATACGCACTGGCACAAGATCTGGGCATGCCTGTCGTGCTCAGCATGTCTACGCATATCGAAAAGAACAAAAAGGAATACTATCGCCAGCTGAACGTCACGAGCTGCTGCGACTCATCAGAGCTGGAAGACCTTGCCGTACTTGATATCACTGAGTGGCTCAGCTGGTTTATCGAAACCCTGATCGCTGCTCAACAAGAAGCTGCAGATAAGGTAGCGACTATATTTGAGAAAACCGCATTCTGGCAACGACACAAGACCACTGAGTTATCAGAGCGGCAGAAGACTGTACTAAACAAGGTATTCAAAGCCGGGAAGGATGGCTTCCCAAATGGCATAAGTGCGCAAAAGTACGCGGCACTTGGCAAATGCTCCAAAGCCACCGCGACCCGTGATTTAGGAGACTTACTCGCTAAAAACTGCCTACGGTCGGAAGGGGTTGGCCGCGGGCTGCGATATTTTATCCTTCTATCACCCGCGACCTGACACTCAGAGTACTGGAGCACACGCTCGAAATTCGCAAAGTTGTATACAATCCCGCCCAAACAGCGGCTCTTTACCTTGATTTAGCCCCTTTAACCATTAAAATTGCTGACAATCTTAAAGCTTCCGGCTCACCCTATTTCTCTAGGTATCCAGCATGACTTCATTTGACCCATCCAGCTCAATCAAGACGCTGCCAGGCACGTCTCATCGTTACATCGTTACCACAGCCTGCCAGACACCGCCGAACGTTTAGGCATCAATCTTGATGAACTGCCCTTCTCTCTACGCCCGATTCTTGAGGGTATTGCCCGTAATGTCGGCAAAAACGGCATCACAGTTGAGCAGCTGCAGGCACTGGGTAACTGGCCTGCGCATCAGGGTACCGAGCCGGTAGAGATTCCGTTCACGGCGGGTCGTGTGATCATGCACGATCTGAGTGGTACGCCTGCCATCGTCGATTTCGCCGCGATGCGTTCTGCGGTACAGCGCATGGGATTAGACCCATCCATTATTGAACCGCTGGTACGTGCTGATCTGGTGATCGACCACACGGTCACTATGGATAACACCGGTAGCCCGGCGTCGCTGCGTATCAACAGTGAGCTGGAAGCCGCCCGTAACACTGAGCGTTATGGCTTCCTTAAGTGGGGTGCGCAGGCGTTTGATACGATTCGTATTATTCCCCCTCAAACTGGCATCGTGCATCAAGTGAACCTGGAGTATCTGGCGCAGGGCTACTTACAACAAGACGATCTGATGATCCCGGATACCCTGATCGGTATGGACAGCCACACGCCAATGGCTAACGCACTCGGTATTGTTGGCTGGGGTGTCGGTGGTATTGAAGCTGGCGCGTCTATGCTGGGCCAACCAATGGAAATGCTTGCACCTGAGGTGATTGGTGTTGAGCTGACGGGCGCCTTGAAAGAAGGCGTGACAGCAACCGACCTGGTGCTGACCATTACCGAAATGCTGCGTAAGTACCCACGCGGTGTGGTTGGTAAGTTCGTTGAATACGTGGGTGAAGGCAGCGCGAACCTGTCTCTGCCAGACCGTGCGACCATCGCCAACATGTCGCCTGAATACGGCGCGACCATGGGCTTCTTCCCGTTTGATGAAATCGCCGCCGACTATATGAAAGCGACCGGCCGCGATGGCGACCTGCCGCTGGCGTATTACCAGGCGCAGAACATGGCGTGGAAAGCAGGCCAGAAACTGCCGCGTTACACCGACCTGCTGCATCTGGATCTGTCGACCGTTGAGCCATCTGTGGCAGGCCCTAAAAAGCCACAAGACAGGCTGCCTCTGGGCGACATCGGCAAGGTCTTCCAGCAAACCGCTACCTCAGGCGATCGTACTCCTGAAGAAGTGACTGTTACGCCGGTTAAGGCAGATGAGAACGGTATCTTCCAGTCTCTGCCTGAGCGCACCTTAAAAGACGGCGACATCGTGATCGCGGCGATTACCGCCTGTACCAACACCTCTAACCCGGGCCTGTTGATTGCCGCGGGCCTGCTGGCGAAGAAAGCGAACCAGCTGGGCCTGACAGTGCCAGACGGCATTAAGACGTCAATGGCTCCTGGCTCACCGGTTGCGACCGACTTCCTCACCAAGGCTGGGCTGCAGGAGCATCTGGATGCGCTGGGCTTTAACACCGCAGGCTACGGCTGTACTACATGCGTGGGGAACTCCGGCCCTCTGGCACCGAGCATTGAAGCGGCGCTGCGTGACCACGATATTATTGTGTCGTCTGTGCTGTCGGGTAACCGTAACTTCGAAGGCCGTGTTCACCCGGATGTCGACACTAACTTCCTGATGTCGCCACCGCTGGTGATTGCCATGGCGATTGCTGGCAATGTGAATATCGACGTAACTAAAGAGCCGCTGGGCCAGGACGCTCAAGGTAATGATGTGTTCCTGAAAGACATCTGGCCGAGCAACGCAGAAATCACGCAAACCATGCACGAGTGTATGGACCCGACTGCCTTCCGCGAAACCTATGAAAACTCCATGGGTGGCCCGGAAACCTGGCAGAAGTTGGAATCACCGACTGGCCCTGTGTATCAGTGGGATGAGAAGTCGAGCTACATTCAGGAAATCTCATTCTTCGATGGCTTCGCGCTGGAGACTCCAGCCGATTCACTGAACAACATCAGCGACGCACGTATGCTGGTGATGTGTGATGACAACACCACCACCGACCATATCTCACCTGTGAGCCGTATCCGCCCTGACTCTCCTCCGGGCGAGTACCTGATGTCGATCGGTGTGGATGAAAATGACCTGACCTCTCTGGGCGCGCGTCGTGGTAACCACCACGTGATGCTGCGCAGCATCTTCGGCAACGTTAAAGCCCGGAACCTGATGCTGCCCGGCACCACTGGCGCGGTGACTAACTACTTCAACGCCAATGGCGATGCAGAGAAGATGTCGATCTACGACGCGGCTTCCCGTTACCAGCAGGAAGGCACGCCTTCTGTAGTATTCGGCGGCAAGCTGTACGGTACCGGCTCGTCCCGTGACTGGGCGGCCAAAGGCCCGGCCCTACTGGGTGTGAAAG
This sequence comes from Thalassolituus sp., assembly GCA_006212115.1. GTDB lineage: Bacteria > Pseudomonadota > Gammaproteobacteria > Pseudomonadales > Oceanobacteraceae > Thalassolituus. Next base: position 9,421 of record PDUK01000094.1, read on the forward strand.
CGATCATCGCTGAAAGCTTCGAGCGTATTCACAAGTCCAACCTGGTCGGCATGGGCGTACTGCCACTGCAATTGCCAGAAGGCGTGACTCTGGGTTCTCTGAATCTGGATGGTTCTGAAACCTTCGACCTGACAGGTATTGATAGCCTTGAGCCGCGTGGCTCTGTAACGCTGACCATTAAGCGTAAAGACGGCTCAATCGAACAGCATGAACTGCGGTCTCGCGTTGATACCTCGTCTGAGCTTGAGCAGATTCGCCATAAAGGCATTCTGCCGATGGTGTTGCGCGATATTATCGCTGCTAATAGCTGATCTGACGTTTGAGCTGATGAAAAAAACCCGGCAATTGCCGGGTTTTTTATGTGTGCTCGTTCTATGTCATCAAACGACTCAGAACATGAAAGCAAGACCTGCTGATGCAAAATCAACATCCGCTTTGACATTATCTTCGTCAAAGTCAGCGCGCTCATATTCAAGGCGCA
>PDUK01000095.1 GCA_006212115.1 Thalassolituus sp.
CGGCCTTGGTTATCAGCCACTTATGAAGCAGATACTGAGTCGATTTGTTGAAGCCGAAAAGAAGCGCCTGCTCAAAGAAGCAGCCTGCAAATCCTCACAGCAGGATGGAGACGACGCCATCTACTCATCTGATTCACCAGATGAACCCAAAGCTTCGTGCGGTTAACTTATTGAAAGTTTTCCAATAAAAGCCTCGCGGTTGCGAGGCTTTTTTATAACCGTTAACCAGCCCTGAACCTCTTAACAATGAGTAGCATAAAGCTATGCTCTCAGTTCAATTTGGATATAGTTGCCTAGCTTCAAGCATCACTAATCAAATCTTTCTTCGCTTTGCATGTAACCGAGCAAGAACCTTAGAGAACGGAATCCTCGCCTGATCAACCATCAGCTCCAGATCAGCACCTGAAATAATTTCCACGCCATAATCTTTCGCAACCGTTCTGGTTTCGGCCCCGAGTCGACTAGCATTAGTAACAAACACAAGTTTACTCACTCGCTTATTCAATGCGTTCTCGTACGCCACTCTTGCGCCATGAACTTCTTTTACAGCATTGTAACCAGAGTAAATCCCACGATTCGTGTATTTACACTGCAACAGCGCAATACCCTCGTCTAACTCCAGAACCGCATCGGCACCGTGATCTGATCCAGAAGCAGTAAGCTCGACTCCTTTCGGTCGCCAATGATGCGCAAACACTTCGGCGACTAACGCCTCAAACTGCTGCCAGTCGATGTGCTTCAGGTCATCGGAAGTAATGATCTTCGCATTGCTGAACGTTGTTCGGGTAAACCCTTCTGGATCTGGCATAACCTGTTCAGGTGTCACAACCGCATCTCGGAGAAGCGTCTTCTTACTCAATAACTGGTGCAGATTTTCGTCAAATGACATCAACTCCGGATGGCTCACAATAGGGATATATACATTCACATCTTTTGTCTGGCCAATCCGATAAACCCGGTCTGTGGCCTGAGCTTCCTTCGCGGGGTTCCAGTGGCGCTCAAGATGAATAACATTGTTAGCGCCGACAACTGTTAAACCTACACCCGCGGCCACAGGCGACATAATGATAACGTTAAAACCTGGCTTGGATTCGAAGTCCTCAATCAATGATTTCCGGGTTACACCACCGCTGGTCTTGGCGACACCTTTCACGTCACCATTAATCACTGGGAGAGTCATCAAGTCGAAATAGCGAGCCAACGCTAAAGATAGAAACCCTTGAAGACGCTTATTCACACAGAAAATAATCGCCTTCTCTTCTCTCTTCTTAATGTCGTTCAGAAGAGACAGCAGACTTCTGAACTTACCGGACTCCCCCATCAGCTCTTTCAGTGCCCGTCCAGTCGGAACCTCGAATCGGCCCCCTAATAACAACCGATGATGCAGAGAAACGTCTCTTAATTGCTGTAAACCGGCCAAAGCGGCGTTCTGTTCTGATTTAGCTGTTGCTTGTAATACTGAATCGTAGCTATCGAGCTGTTCGCCACTCATAACAGACGACAAAGTATCGAGATATTCCCAGGCAGAGTCGGAAACCCCCACATACAGGCGCTTTTGTGGAAGTCCCTCAAGGTTATCTTCTTTCAAGCGACGCAACATGAGTGCACCAACGGTATCACGCAGTGCCCTGCCAACACGTGCCCGGATCTCCTCAACCTCGTCACCTGCGGCGCGCAGAATAGGTGCAACGTATCTTTCCCGAAATTCCTGATAGCTACCCAGATAACCCGGACAAGCGGTATCCATGATGCACCAGAAATCAGCGAGGCTATTCTCGACCGGCGTACCGGTAGCCAGAAGCCTGAATTCGGCTTTCAATCCCTTTGCAGCACGAGTCTGCAGAGCGTTAGGGTTCTTAATATTCTGAGCTTCGTCGAAAGCCACCACCGCCCAGTCTATAGCGCAAAGCGAAAACTGATAATCTCTCAACGTCTGATACGTGGTGATGACCAAACGTTTAGGCACATCAAGACGATCGGTGATAAAGCCATCACCCACCTTTAATGAATAACGGATGGCTGCTTCTTCATCGTCAATTTTCTGGTTTCGTGTTTCTACACCACTTACCCTGTATTTATTCAAATCGGCATCAGACTGGAGAATAACAATGTCTTTGAAAGGAGACTTATGGAAGGTCTTATGAACTTCATCCTTCCAGTTCTGAAGCAGACTCAATGGGGCAACAATCAAGCAAGGCTTAACGGTTTTGTCTTGTTCTTCCCACTCACGATACAGATGCTCAATTGCAGCCAATGACATAAAGGTCTTACCAAGCCCCATATCATCAGCTAACAAACCACCGCCAAGTCCATCTTCCTGACCTGCTAAACCTAACAGCCACCGCACACCTTCTATCTGATGGGGAAACGGCCTACGCTGGTAATTATCCCAGCAAAGCTGTTCTTCCGGAACGAGTACATTTTGTAACTGACGTTCAACGGCTTCCGACGGCGTTTCAAGATCGTCATCATTCAGGGCGATATCAACAACAACTGGCGTAGTATCTTCGTCCGACTCGGGCAGATCACGGTTATCTTCACCCTCGTTACGATCGTCCTCTATCTCGTTATTGGCAAAGCCGCGGTTGCGAAGATCATTGATCGCAGAACGAACCTGTTCTTCATCAGATATATCAATAACCTTGCCATTAAATTCAATCTCTTCGGCTCCGGTTGCTCTGGCTTCATTGACAGCGGTTTCAAAAGCCTGAAGCTGCTCTTCATCTTCGATGGCTTCAAGCATCTTACTGACGGGATGAACATTAACTACCGAGAACTGACGACCAAACCAATCAATACCCGACTCATCAGTCTCACCGAAATAAGCATGGCGGAAACGAGCAGCACCTCTTACCCGCGCAGAAAAACCAAGTTCCAGATTGACCAGAGAGCCATCAATAAAGGCAGTAGGGTTACGATAGAAATCATCCAACTTATCTTTGGTGACAACCCTGTTCCTAAGGATCTCCTGAATCCCCGCCATTTTTTGTTCATCGATCAGGATAATCTCATCATTTACACGCAGCGATGAACTACCTTCACGAAGCTGCCCAAGCACTCGCTGCATTTCTTCATGAGGAGCGTCCTGCCCCAGTTGTGGCGTAAGAATCAGATTACCGTTTGCATCCAATTCGGCTTCTACCGAGACGGATTCTGGCGTATGAATCTTAAGTTTCTTAAAGTGGCCTAGCTCAATAGGCACACCGCATTCCTGAGCTTGCTGAAGAGCTGCAACCACAAGAAGGTTGTCGTACTCAGAGTGCGCCGATGCTTTGTGTTTTTCGAGGGCTTCAAACACCTCTAACTGAGTTCCCGAAAGTAAATATTGCTTCTCTTCAGAAAAGCGGATAACAGGTCCCTTCAGCTGGTAAGCATGAGTAAACTGCCCACCGGGGTAACTTGCCTCAACATCTACCGCGAAACTTGTACGCCCTGTCGTCCCCTTAAAATCCGCTTTTATTGACCCAGTCCAGACTTCAGGTAGTTCAAGTAATTCGCGAGAGTCCTGGTCCAGAGATACAACTATATCTGAGGGAACACGAAAACCATTTGGCAACCCAAAAGCATTGCCTTCCTCAACCAGCATACGTAGCAAGATATGCTGCTGCGTAATTAGATCATCCGCCTTGCCTAGGTTAATGACTGAAAGCTGCTCCTGAGTACAGACGAAATTAGCTCCTTCAAAGTCGTAACGCTTTCGATAGCGCTGGGCCTCGGCATCTCCTACAAGCCGTCGGATAAAGGTTCGCAATCCCATCACAAGTATCCTGAATCTCTGTATTTCATATAGTCATCGCGCATCAGTAACACTTCAGGATCGAATTCAACGCCCGCCTTGTTAAGTTCAACAGCAACTTTTGCTTGCCAACTACCATTATGTGTCACTTCAGCAAGACGGCCGCCGACTCGCTGGCGGATCATCGATTCATTCATCCCGGCTGTAAGTTCCCGATATGTAAATCTAGACTTGTTGTAATTCAACACAGCAGCAGATTCACTTAAAAACTTATAAATCCAGAATTTGCACATATGAGTTCCCTCGACGACGTGCACTCCTGGCAATGAAATATAAATGATCGACTTATCTCCTTCGACCATTGAAAACGAAGGCAAGTGCTCTTTTTTGTAATTCTTCTCAAGATAGCGCTTTGCATCGTACGTTAAAAACAAACGAGTTCCTGTAACCAGCTTCTGTTGAAGTAAACCTTCGAGAAACTTTTTACGAGATGGATACATTCGTGCAAGATCAAGATCTTTTGATTCATCTGAAAAATTCTTGAGTGCCTCAAGAAACAATTTGAGATCGAGTTTCGATAACCAACCTCTGACCTTAGCAATAAGCTCTTCAGGAATATGCGACCACCAGCGAACAAACCTCTCACTTTGCCGTGAAACCCGGGGGTCGCCGGCAATCGCCATAATAACGTTCATCCATTGTTCTGGAATTTGGGAAACATCCGCTCGTGAGATCAGAATCTTAAGGATCTCATGTCCCAGCAGAGTGCCATTCTCATAAAGCGAGCTATAAACTTCGGGTTTCTGCACTTCATGGAGAATGTCATGGTTCTCATCTGGGCGCAGAGTTCGCAATGTTTCCAGATAGTAGATATTTTTTGCAGTTGCCAGAAAACGCCCTGAAAGATAGCTTCCAAGGCCAACCCTGGATACCTGAACATCAAAGTCCACCTGCTGTTCGTGACTGCTTTCGGCGAGCCATTTAGGCCCCGCCCCACTCAAAATTTTGGCCGTATTCTCGTCTAGCTCGCCACGGATCGTCTTAGCTTGACGCAACCAGGCCTCAACAGACTGCAGATCTTCAAGCTCGTCGTATACCTTCAGATAATGGCTGTATAACGACTCGACTAACAGGCTACCCGGCCGCGGTTTAATAGCATCAACCTTTTCAAGTAATCGCGAATCCAGCGTGATATGAACGGCATCTCTGGTTTTAAGTGCAATAGCTAAGGCCCTGATATCAATTGATTCAGTTATTGCGTCAGCGATGTGCCCTCGGGAGCCCAAAGCAGCGAAAAATCGAGCAAAAGCCTTTTTGAATTTCTCACTTCCAGTACCCGACTTCCGCGCCAGAGTATCTAACTCGCGAGTACGAATCTCTAACTTATCCCGATAAGGTGCCGTCACCGCCTGTGGCAGATCAAACCGTAACTGATCGAGATTGAGCTTCGCAGTCATTAAAGGTTTCCTTCCTGTACTGCCTTATAATCTTCAAGCTTGGGTCGTTTGACTGTAAACCGGATGTCGATACGACGGTTCGCGCGGCGATCTTCTTTGGTCAGCTCTTCTTCATTGACCCGGCGGGTTGCTGCGTACCCGCTAACCGAAAACAATACATTTCCATAGCCGTTGGTCAGTTCACCAAGCTTGGGGGTCAGCTCCAGTGAATCGTTCCAGAACTCCCAGAGACTTATGGCACGGAAAGTAGATAGCCCCCAGTTCCCCTTGTCCCGATAACTGCGAAGACTATCCGTATGTCCCTCAATAAAGACCGTATCGAGATACTCAAAACGTTTCTGCGATTGCCCAGAAGAATCAAATGGGCGGTTGATCGCTTTATGCAATACTTCCCCAATCAATGTCACAGCTTTGATAACCTCAGGATTAGCAGGTATCTCATCTCTGTCTGAATCGAACGACAAAGTGCTTTCAGGGATACGAAGCACAGTGTCGTTGTCAGCGATCAACACCGTCACATTCTGCTTTGCCAGTTCATCGCGGATGTCATGCAGAATATCTCTTCGCGCCTGTTCCGCATTTCGAAGGTTATCGATATCTTCATCGAACTTATTCTTCATCTGCGTAAGCTCAATAATCAGAGCAACAGCGGCAAGAATAAAGACCACCAGTAACGCAGACATCAGGTCAGAAAAAGATACCCAATAAGGATTCTCTTCATCGACATTACGGGATTTAGATCTCGAAAGCGTCCTCATACATTAGCCATCTTAGTTTCAATTTCATCGACGACACTGGAAAGAGCATTTACCGCGTTATTCATCTGTGCGGCATACTCACTAGTGCTTTCAGCCCAGATCTTAAGATGATTTTTGGTCTGCCCATTCGCCTGCTCTGCATAATCACTGAGCAACTGCGTTCCCTGATCAGCAAGCTCCTGAATATTCTCTTTCAGAGTGGCAAGGTAGCTGTTCTGATGCTCTTCCATGTTTTGGAATGCCCCTTCGGCGAGCACAACCACCCGATCCAGGTCGCGAACGGTCTTCTCCATAGTACCGATGGCCGTCTGAATCTGGTCCCGAACAACACCCACAGACTCTGCAGCCTTACGGTTCTCATCAGCCAGCCCGGCAGTAGATTGAGAGGCTTCGGTAATAGAAGCACTGAGTTTCGTTGATGCCTGCTGCAGCATCGCGCCATACTCTTTCAGATAATTGGTCGAACGTGAAAGTTCATTTGCTCCCTCAAAGATGCTTGAAGACAACTTCTGTAAATTCTGACTATTGCTTGCAAGGTCAACCTGCAACTGTTTACTGCCATCAAGCAGGCTCTGAGTTGCCTCAACCTGATTCTGCATGGCGGCTTTAATATCAGCTATGGTCTGCTCAAACTGGTTACCAAGCGCCGCATCCCGCTCTGATTGCTTCGCCTGAGCCTGCTGAATCAAACCATTGATATTGGTTAACTGGTCCCCTGTTGCCTGAGTGATCTTTTCCGCTTGCTGCTGAGCATGGGCCACGAGTGAATCGACCTGACGAGAGATATGACCTATTAACTCCTGCTCCCGCTCCCCTGAAGCTGCATGGTGTTGAGAAAGCGATTCCTGCATTGCCTGCAGCTGTGCTTTCGTCGACGTGACAAACTGCTCCTGTTGTTCGCGGTTTTGCTCAGCCATGCCGGTAATTTGATCTTTGATGCTAGTGGTCAGGTTGTTTTGCAAAGCAACTGAGGTCTGGGCCTGCTTCTTAAACATTTCGCCAAAATTCTGCATCTGTTCTTCGGCAGCTTCACCTGTACGCTTCTGAAATTCAGTCGTTCGGGCCACTAATGCATCATCTACCTGTGCTGCAATGTGGCGCACCAAACCTTCTTCGCGTTCGGAAGCAGCCTGCTGGTTCTGATTGAGATTACTGATAAAACCAGACAGCGCCTGATTCATAGATTCAACGGCATCACTCACCCCCTGTGACGCCTGATTCATCGACGCCCGCTGCTCAGCACCTTGCTGCCCAAACTTCTCCATGAACGAATTAATCAGGCTTTCCAAAGCCACCTGGCTTTGATCTGATGCTCCCGAAACCAGCTTATCCAAGGCTGGGGCCATAATGTTGTTAAGGCTCTTTTCAAGACCGCTCTGAATATCGCCAGTCACCCGTTCGAGTGATTCTTGCATTTTTTCACCGATCTTCTCGGCAAGCCCTTGCAGCGTCTCGCGCGATTCGCCACCGTCGTCAGCGATACGCTTCAGTTGCATCTCGGCGCTGAACCGAGGAAACAGCTCATCAATCCGCACCTGTAGCGAACTGATGCCATCACGCACTTTGTTCTCAATTGCCTTCTCTACGAAATTAAAAAGAACGCTCAGAAAGACACCCCAGACCGAGGTCATAAACGCAAGCTTGGCACCACTGATAACGTGAGCCAGTCCGTCCTTCATCTCATCAACCCGAACATCATTGCCGATATTCAGCTCTGAAAGGCCGAGCTGTAAACCAATAAAGGTACCGACCACACCAATCGCAGTCAGAAAGCCAGGAACCGCTGCCAACATGCGGCTTTCAGTGATGCCCGGTGCCAGCGTTGCAGGATTAAAGAAATAATCCGCATCGTAGACATTGTGAAGACGTAATCCGTCATCAGATTTTGATTCAACAAGCGTCTCATCAAACTCAGACCAGAGATGACTTACACGCCGGCCAGAATGCGCAGACTTCTCTCGAAGCGTTTCGCGCTCTATTGCAACAGTCTCTGGGGTCAACTCTTTGAGCAACTCCTTCAAAGCAGCTGTACGCTTTCTAGCCTTGAAGGCCGATCGAACTGCAAGAGATAAGAAAATAGAGAACAGAACAATCAATAAAAGCACGAAGTTGGCACTAAGCGCCTCAGCAGTGCTGACGCTAAAAGCCAACGAAAAGTCGGGGAGAAGACCACTCAGGTCAAGCTGCTGCGAATTAGGCTCCATACAGGGTTATCGCTCCATAAATATAAAATCGTTCAGTGGATGAAAAACATTGTCAATAACAAAAATTTCAACCCCTATCTAAATCATCTGAATACGCCAGTTCTGGCGCCCCAAAAGGAGGCCCTAGGCCCTGAACCTCTTAAAATTCTCTGCCTGCTCGAAGATCTCTTTGTACACTTCGTCTTTATCAACTGGCGGATAACCATGCTTTGCCAGTAAAAGAATCAAGCCAACTTTGAGTTCTGCTTTAATGTCTTCCCGCTGGCTCCAGTCCGTATATCGGGCCTTGTCATCGACCAGGTCTTTCACTGCCTTCGCGAGATCCAGAAGTTTGTCTT
>PDUK01000096.1 GCA_006212115.1 Thalassolituus sp.
TCATAAGTACGAAGGTATCCATGCTGCGGCGCACCGAACCCAACGATTAAGCGCAACGCTTCCACCACCTGAGTCGTGCCAATAATGCCGACTACCGGAGAGAGAATACCGTTTTCTGAGCACGTCAAAGCGCCATCCTGTAAAGCTGGATAGAGACACCGATAACAAGGCGCCCCTTCCTCACGAGGGTCAAACACTGCGACTTGGCCATTCAAAGCAACGGCCGCACCGGACACCCATGGGATATGATTTTGCAGGCAGACGTCATTAATGGCGTAGCGAACAGCGGCGTTATCAGAGCAGTCGACGATGACTGTCATGCCGTCATCTGAGCTCAACCAGTCCTGCTGGCTAAACCACTCAACGTCAGCACGCTGAACATAGCATGATATTTTTACGTCCGGATTAACCGCCTGACAGCGCTGCGCGGCGGATTCTACCTTGCTCAGACCTACTGACGCTGAATCGTGAACCACCTGCCGTTGAAGGTTTGAAACCTCAACCTGATCGTCGTCTACCAGAATCAGATGCCCGACTCCCGATGCCGCCAGATACAGTGCCACCGGTGATCCGAGACCACCCAGCCCGATCACTACAACCGTCGCTCGGGAAATCGCTTCCTGTCCTTCGATATCTACCTCAGGAAGCAGAATATGGCGGCTGTAACGGAGCAGATGATCATCCTTCATTCATGCACTCCCGGCAGTTGTCCACCACTGATCCTTGGGTTGCCGCCAAGATCACAGCGATTCTGGACATTCACGAAGCCTTTCTGACGTAAGTAGTCACATACCGCTTTAGCCTGATCATAACCGTGCTCCAACAATAACCAGCCGTCGGGTTTCAGATAATCTGGCGCGTGATCAATGATATGAAACAGATCCGCCAACCCTGACTGCTCGGCCACCAATGCTGAAGCAGGCTCAAAGCGCACATCTCCCTTGGTAAGATGATGATCGTCAGGATCGATATAGGGTGGATTCGAAACTATCAAATCGAAATGGCCAGTGACGCGCTCAAACCAACTGCCATGAATCACATGGATATCCAGCTCGAGGCGCTCGGCGTTATTCTTAGCCAGCGCATGAGCATCCGCATCGAACTCCACGGCTTCGACAGACCAGGCGAGATATTCACTTTTAATCGCCAGCGCAATTGCGCCTGTGCCAGTCCCAAGATCAATAGCCCGTGCAGCATCTGGCAAATCCAGATCCAAAACCCATTCAATCAAAGTTTCAGTATCTGGCCGTGGAATTAATGTCGAAGGCGCAACCCGGAGTGGCAAAGACCAGAACTCTCTGACACCGGTCAGATGCGCTATGGGATGCCCCTCCATACGTCGGGCCAACAAGGTGTCGAGCGAGTCTTGTTGAGATTCTGTCAGCGGTTTTTCTGGCCAGGTGTATAGCCACGCGCGGTTCACATCCAACACATGCATCAACAAAAGTTCTGCATCAGCACGAGGCGACTCACTGTCGGTCAATGAAGTCTGAGCCCGATTCAGCCAGTCGCTAACGCTACTCACTGCCCCGCCATTTCAGCCAGCAAGTTGGCCTGATGCTCGTGTATCAGAGGTTCAATCACTGGCGACAGGTCGCCCTGTACGATTTCATCCAGCTTATACAGGGTCAGGTTAATGCGGTGGTCGGTCACCCGGCCCTGCGGGTAGTTGTAGGTGCGGATACGCTCCGAACGGTCGCCCGAACCGACTAAGGATTTACGTGTGGCGGCTTGCTCTGCCTGAGCAGCAACGCGCTGTGCATCACGCAGACGTGTCGCCAGCATAGCCATGGCTTTGGCCTTGTTCTTGTGCTGCGAACGCTCGTCCTGACATTCAACCACAACGCCAGTTGGCAAGTGCGTAATACGGATAGCGGAGTCGGTTTTATTGACGTGCTGGCCGCCCGCGCCAGAGGCCCGGAAGGTATCAATCCGTAGATCGTTCTTATTGATGTCTACTTCGTCTTCACTCTCGACTTCGGGCATCACAGCGACCGTACAGGCTGAAGTGTGAATTCGCCCCTGACTTTCGGTTTCTGGAACACGCTGGACACGATGAGCGCCGGATTCGAACTTCAGACGTGAGTACACATCGGTGCCACTGATACGCACGATCACCTCTTTGAATCCGCCATGCTCACCGTCATTTGCGCTCATCATTTCTGTACGCCAGCCCTGCGTTTCTGCAAAGCGGGTGTACATGCGATACAGGTCACCGGAGAAAATAGCCGCTTCATCACCGCCAGTTCCGGCACGGATTTCGACAATCACATTGCGACCATCGTCCGGGTCTTTCGGCAACAGGAGAATCTCAATACGTGCTTCAAGCGCTGCAATCGCCTCTTTCGCATTCTCAAGCTCTTCTTGTCCCATAGCTCGCATATCTGGATCATCATCGGACGCCAGGAGCTCGGCCTCTTCGCGGTCAGACACCGCCTGCTCATAATCTGAATAGGCCTTAGCCACTTCTTCCAGCTCGGCGTATTCCTTAGACAGATTACGGAATTTATCCTGATTACCGATCACATCCGGATCGGACAACAGATGCCCCACCTCTTCATAGCGGTCACGCAGGCTTTCAAGTTTTTGCAGTATGGAGGATTTCATTCAGATGGGTTATCCAGATCAAATAGTTCTCTGCTCCAGTCGAGCACTTCGCGACGCCCTTCTGCACCTGCCCGGCGCAGCGCCGTCATCGGCTTATGCAGCATCTTATTGCCAAACGTGTGAGCAAACGTCCGCAGAATCTTTTCGGGATCACCGCCGTTCTGAATCTGCTTGATGGCTTTTTCCAATTGTTCGTCACGCACTGATTCAACGTAGTTGCGAACGTCCGTCAGCGTACTGACCGCATCAAGCGCTTTCAGCTCGCGCATATAATGTTCAACGCCAGCGCTGATCAGCTCATTTGCCTGCTGTGCCGCGTCCTCACGTGAGCGGACATTCTCTTCGATGATGCCTCTCAGATCATCGACGCTATACAGATACACATCCGCCAGGGAACCAACTTCCGGTTCAATGTCCCGGGGAACGGCAATATCGACCATAAACATGGGCTTGTGACGTCGACGTTTCAACGCCTTTTCCACCATACCTTTACCCAGAATTGGTAACGGGCTGGCCGTCGAGGAAATCACGATATCGGCATCAGGAAGTACGACAGGAATGTCTTCGAGAAGCACTGCTTCTGCGTGTACCTCACGAGCAAGATTCTGCCCTCGGGCCAGTGTGCGGTTGGCAAGGATGATGTGCTCTACTCCAGCCTGTCGGAGATGGCGGGCAACCAGCTCTATCGTTTCTCCTGCTCCGATCAGCAATGCGCGGCTGTGGCGCATATCAGCAAAGATATGCTGTGCCATACGAACGGCCGCAAAGGCAACGGATACCGGATTCTGGCCGATAGCCGTATCGGTTCGTACGCGCTTGGCAATGGAAAACGTTTGTCGGAAAAGCCGGCCCAGTTCTGAACCCACAGTGCCCGCATCCTGGGCGACGGCGTAGGCGGACTTCATCTGTCCGAGAATCTGGGGCTCACCCAGCACAAGGGAATCGAGGCCACTCGCTACTTTCATGGTATGCGCAACCGCTTCGTCGTCCGTCAAAGCGTATAAAGACGCATCGAGGTCGCTTTGCGCAATCTCGTGATTCTGCTCCAACCAGCGTGTCACAAGCTCCGGACACTGTTCGTCGGCGGTACAGTATATTTCCGTACGGTTACAGGTCGATAGAACGACGACTTCAGACACAGACCTGAGTTGACGCAAGTCCTTCAGGATGTCCGACATACTGGCAGGATCAAACGCCACCCGTTCGCGTACAGCGACAGGAGCCGTTTTGTGATTGATGCCCAGAGCCCAGATCGTCATCCTACTGCCGGATTTCCTCTGTTAAAGTCCGGGATTATAAACAGCCGATGGGGAATTTTCCCGCGAAATCTTTGACTTAACTTCATAAGTAACTCTAAATAACGGGATAGTTGCAAAGCGGATCTGCCGATCAATCACGTCATGGCCAATGCTGAATATTTTTCACGCGGTTTAAAATCGTTGCTCCCACTCAGTATGGCTGCCTTAACCGCAGCCTGCTCGACATTCATGCCTCAACCGGCGGAAGAGCCTGAGCCTGTCGTTCCCCAGAAGGTTGTCGAGACGCGCCCCATTCCCGCGCCAACCCTGTACTCACTGCTGGTTGCGGAGATGGCAGGCCAACGACAACGCTACGACGTTGCTCTGTTCCACTACCTGGATCAGGCTCGTAAGACACGCGACCCCAACGTAGCCGAGCGCGCTCTGCGTATCGCTCAGTATGTTGGTGCGTCCAGTTTTGCTGCTGAGGCATCCGCTATCTGGCTCGATGTCGAACCCGATGATCCGGGCGCAGTCCAAGCAGCGGCGCAGGTGGCATTGGGGCAGAAAGAGTTTGATCGTAGCCTTGAACTGTACACCCGCTTCTACGACATGACCGGTGTCGCGCAATTCGACTTCTACGCCGCTGCGCTACTCCCAAATGACGAAACCGTTCGCTCCGAACAGTTAACCGCGCTAGAGGCCTTAAGTACCAGCTATCCGAAACAAGGGAATCTGTTATACGGTCAGGCTCTGCTGCTGCAATCGTTGGGTCAGGACAATGACGCTATCGAGCGAATTGATCAGGCACTGAAATACGATTCAGGATTATTACCAGCCGGCGTTCAGAAAGCCCGCATTCTTGCCCGTAACAACCGCGTCGAAGAGGCCATCGACTGGCTGGACGATCTGTTAAACGATCACCCAGACAACAAACAGCTGGCCGTGTTACGCGCCCGCATGCTGCTACAACTCGGCGATATTACGGAAGCCCGTGATGCTTTCTCTGACATCAACGCACAGTATCCCAATGATCAGCAGATCATTCTTTCGCTGGCATTGCTCGAAGAGGAGCTAGAGAACTACGATGCTGCCAAGCCATTATTACGTGAACTTCTTTCCAAAGGCGATAAGCAGTCCGAAGCCAGTTACTACCTTGGGCGTATCGCCGCCAATGAGAATGACCCGGATCTGGCCCTCAACTATTACCGCCAGATCAGCGACGGTCGCGAGTTTCTTCCTGCTCAATTAGCCGCCGCGCAACTCCTTAACGACGAACAGGGAGTCGATGCTGCCATCAGCTACCTGGAAGAGCGCCGGGATACGTACCCGCAGTACGCGGGACAACTGCGTAGACTCGAAAGTGACTTACTGATCAAAGCCGGACGAGAACAGGATGCCTTCGAAAGTGTGTCCAGCGCACTGGCCGCAGAGCCGGAGGACACCAACCTCCGCTACACCCGAGCCATGCTGGCCGAAAGACTGGGAGACATGGCTCTGCTGGAACAGGATCTGCGTCGCATCATTGACCAGAATCCGGATCATGCCGAAGCACTCAATGCACTTGGCTACAGCCTTGCCAACAAAACCGATCGCCTCGACGAGGCTGAGCCTCTGATCGAGCGCGCCATCGAACTACAACCTGACAACCCAGCCATCATCGACAGCTTAGGATGGTTGTATTTCCGCCAAGGTAAACTCAACGAAGCCGGTCCTCTTCTGCTTGATGCCTGGAACAGAATGAACGACCACGAAATCGCTGCTCACCTTGGCGAGTGGTACTGGGTAACCGGCGACACGGAATCAGCACGGGACATATGGGCACAAGGCCTGGACATGACACCAGACAGTGACGTCATCAATGAAACCCTTCTGCGATTAGGCGTTGATCCTCTGAGTTTATGAAACCTTTCAAAACCCTGTTTTTTATCGCAGCCATCACGCTACTTGCTGGTTGCGCCTCCCTTTTACCTCAAGGGGATAGCGACGCCCTGCAGGCGAGCCTGAATGACGTTCAGCACTGGCAAGTTCGAGGAAAAATGTCGGTCGTCACGCCAGATGACAGCGCCACAGGCTACATGGACTGGAAACAGAACCAGCGTGACTTTGATCTCTACATTGCCGGGCCATTGGGTCAAGGTGCTACGCGGTTAACAGGTACCGCCGATTCTGCCGAGCTTACTCTTCCGGGATGGGACAAGCCCCGATCAGCATCCTCGCCAGAGGAACTCATGTTGCTGTATCTCGGTTGGAACTTTCCGGTCTCTGATATCCGCTACTGGGTAAAAGGTCAGGCCAGCCCGAATGGCACCAGCACAGTTGAATACAGTGAGGCCGGGCTGCTGAGCCGTATGGAACAGTACGGATGGACGATCACCTACAAACGTTATTCCAATCAGAATGGCTATTGGTTACCGGGTCTGGTAAAAGTCAGCGGACACGATTTCCGCTTCACATTTTCCATCCGCGAATGGACGCTTCATGACTGACAACGCCTGGTTAACCGTACCTGCTCCTGCAAAACTGAATCTTTTTCTTCATATCACCGGGCGAAGACCGGACGGCTATCATAACCTCCAGACCCTGTTTCAGTTTCTCGATTACGGCGATGAGCTGTCGTTCCGCACTCGCAACGACGGCCAACTGACGCTCAGCCCTGACATCAAGGATGTCCCTTTTGAGGATAATCTGATTATCCGTGCCGCGCGTTTACTTCAGGACAGAACGACAAAAACCTGCGGTGCCGATATCGAGCTGAACAAACGACTGCCTATGGGGGGCGGTCTTGGTGGAGGCAGCTCTGATGCAGCCACCACCCTACTGACCCTGAATCACTTATGGCAGTTAAACCTGAGTCTGGATGAACTTGCAGAGATTGGCTTGTCGCTGGGCGCCGATGTTCCAGTCTTTGTGCGTGGTGAAGCCGCCTTTGCAGAGGGTGTTGGTGAGGTCCTGACCCCTGTTCCTGAACTGGAAGAACCCTGGTTTCTCGTGGTCTGTCCGCAAGTCCATGTAAATACAGCAAAAATTTTCTCTCATGAGGGCTTGACCAGGAATACGGAGATCATTAATATTCGCACCGCGTTGAGGCAAGGGGGCAGAAATGACTGCCAGCAAGTTGTCACGATGCTCTACCCAGAAATAGGTAAAGCATTGAA
>PDUK01000097.1 GCA_006212115.1 Thalassolituus sp.
GAGGTGTCCGAGTGGCTGAAGGAGCACGCCTGGAAAGCGTGTATAGGTTTATCCCTATCGAGGGTTCGAATCCCTCCCTCACCGCCACTAATTCGAAGAACCCGGTCAATTGGCCGGGTTTTTTATTGGCTGACGCTCAGGTTGACAGTGATCAGTGAGGGCAGGGTGAGAACCCTCGCAGGTTCGAGTCGAACGCAGTGAGACAACGTCGGAGCCTGCGACGACGGCCCGAAGGGCGCAAGTCATCCCTCCCTCACCGCCACTAATTCGAAGAACCCGGTCAATTGGTCGGGTTTTTTATTGGCTGACGTTCAGGTTGGCAGTGATCAGTGAGGGCAGGGTGAGAACCCTCGCAGGTTCGTACCGAGCGAAGCGACAAGCGTCCGGAGCCTGCGACGGCGCTCATCCCGACTGGACTTCTGAATGGCGTGGTCGGGAGCTCCTCCCACTTTCTCACCCAAGCCATTATTCCAAAGAACCGTGGACTTGAAGAAGTTCACGGTTTTTTATGCCCAATGGTTATCGCTAAAGGCGGTGAGGGAGGGATTCGAACCCTCCACTTTCTCGCCCGGGCTATTATTTCGAAAACCCGGTTCCCTTTCTAAAGACCTGGTCGGTAGGCCGGGTTTTTTATTACCTGCGGTTCGAGGTTCGCAGTCAGCAATGTTTCCAACTGAGCGTTGCTTTCTTAACTGCAATTCCTTAACGCGCCCGGCCCACCATTGATTATTTCTTCGGTTTTCTGGGCTCTGGATCATTCCTTTTTCTGGCAACTCTTGTAGACGCTTTTCATGTATCTAGGCCGTCTTTTATCTCAAGTTGGTCTTCGATCGTTGTACAGCTTTTGAACGCTATTTGTATGGCTATTCATACTCACGCTGTTCCTGTGATTATCTTTTGATCAATGAGCGCGACTAAATCTGTGTGTTACACAGAAATCTATATTTCCGTTTATCTATGAAAAATTACCGGTTATCAGGTTGGTATCCGAAGGTAAGCAACCGCAAAGTTTCACGTTGTTACAAAACTGGTGCTCTTGCGTATTTGAACAAATCAAGCAAATTCGGGTGTTTTGGGAAGTTGATCACATATTTAAGAGTAGAAAGTCGCTGGAAAAACAAAAGTAAGTGACTGGTCAGAATTACAAAACTCCTCTGCAAACAAAAATTCGTAGTGCGTAGGGTTTGGCTGTTCTTGCATTTTTTTGTTTGCATATTTCCTGTGCTCTCAGAAGTTGTACAAGAATCACCCTACTGAAGGTTTCAGGTGTAGGCACATACCTGAGAGCTCATTTGTTCATGAATTAATGGGATTTATTATGAAAAAAGTTGTACTTGCTGCTGCGATTGCCGCTATCTCAAGCGGTGCTCTTGCGCAGACTTCGATTCCAGTAAATGTATCTGGTTTGGTCGTTCCTGTTGCTACGGCACCTGAGGTTCCAGAAGAAGAAAAGAACTGTACTGTTGGCTCTGAAGGTGAGTCTGTGGACCTTCCTTTCAACGATGTCGAAAAAGGTTCTGCTGCAACTTCTGAAAGTGATTTCATCAATGTATCAGATTGTTCTGGTGCGACCGTTAGCCTGAGTACAACAGAAGGCGATACACAGACCTCTACGATTGATGGTCGAATTGGTTCAACTGAAACCGCAATCGCTCTGGCTGCAAACGTAGCAGGCAGTGGTGGAAACCTGTTTGAGCAATCAGCTGAAGTTGATTCAGATAGCACTGAAATTGAGGTTACTGCGTCCCTGACAGCTGAACAGACGAGCCAAGAAGGCGCCGTTGTCGCAGCTGGTATGATTTACGTAACGATCGACGGCCAAGATACACCAGCACCCGCACCAGAGCCGACGCCTGAGCCAGCACCAGAGCCGACACCAGAGGAACGAGCTAATGCCGTCCTCGGGGAGCTTGCAGGTAACTTCCCGGCTGAGGAATTTGAGGCGCGTCAGGCAGAACTCGAATCAAATGCTGCAACTGTAAAGAGCGGTATTGAGGGCCGCGTTGCGGATGGCGTAAGCGAACTAGAAGCTGCTGGCACTCAGCTTGAAGAAGCTTCCGAGCCAGTTCAATCTGGCATCTCAAATGCGTCCACTGCTATTCAGTCTGCTGCCGCGGCACTCGAAGGCGCACCTCAGGCCATACAGTCTGGCGTTGAGGGTGTTCCTGCTGCAATCGAATCTACGCTCGCAGATTTTCAAGGTCAGGCACCAGATTTAGCTAAACAACTTGAAGCTGCGACCATGCCTGTCTTGAGTGGTCTTGAAGGTGCTGATCCCCAGGCTTTCGTAGAAAAGACTATCGGTGATGCTACGCAACAGATTCCAACTCCTCCACCAAGCAACGGTGGAGAGCCATCAGAGCAGTTCCAGGCTGCGCTCAATGAGGTTATTGCTGACGCTGCGCAAAATATTCCAACTCCTCCACCAAGCAACGGTGGAGAGCCATCAGAGCAATTCGCTGCTGCGCTCGGTAGTATAGCCACACAAGCGGCACCTATCGCTGAGGGAGCAGAAGCTACTGCGACTAACTTGCAAGCTCGTGGAACGGCTCTAGCTGAAGCGGGCGAAGCTCGTCTGGAGCAGGTGCCAGCCACCTTGCAAGCCGGTGCTACTAACTTACAAGCGCGTGCTGCTAACTTACAAGCGGGTGCTGCTAACTTGCAAGCTCGTGGAGCGGCCCTAGCTGAAGCGGGCGAAGCTCGTCTTGAGCCGGTAACAACCTCCCTGCAAGAGCGTGGCGATGATGTGATGCAGCAGGGTGAAGAAAATCAGGGCGATGCTGAATCAAGCATTGCTGATTTTCTGACTGTTGAAGTATCTGAAGAGTTTGATATGGGTGAAGTAGCGTTGGAGACTGATTTTCTGGATCTGTCAGCTGGCGTAATCACTCAGCGTTAATCAAGCGATTGGGTTACTTTAAAGCCCTCCAAGGCGGCCTGTTGGCCGCCTTTCCTTCCTTGGGTATTCAGTATGTTTTCACGAATCATATTCTTTTGTTTATGCGCCGTTATTGTACAGGTGCAGGTTTCACAGGCATTTACGATTACGAATCGATCCATCATTTTTTACAGTGATGTGAGATCAACCAGTACAGACATTGTTAATGATTATGACTCTGAGCGATCGTATGTCGTCCGTGTGGCGTCATGGGAGTTGAGCAGTGACGTGGTTCCTGAGATCTACGCATTTCCGCCAGTTTTTACGCTCGGACCGGGAGAAAAACAGACGGTTCGCCTACTTATTAAAAATGCCCAACAGATTGTTGGTGATAATTATTTCCGACTGACAATTGAAGAGAATGACGCGAAGTCGGTGACAGATAGATCCGTATCTACTCGTATGGCTTATGCGTTTCCTGTTTTTTATACGGATCGCTTGTTTAAGAAGCCGGAAGGTATCATCGTTGAAAAGGTAGGGGAGGAGTTTTATTTATCAAACACTACATCTCAACTTTTGGTGACTCTCAGTATCAAGGATCGCTGGCTTAAAGAAATTCCTTTCTATCAAACCGTGCGGCCTAATTACCGCATCAAGGTCGCATTAACAGAGAATATGTTCCCAATCAGGGTGAAAACGTCTGACGGGAACTCTGTTGTTATTACAGAGTGGCAATAATTAATGGCGGCATCGTTATTGAGCGGGTATGCACTACTTGTTTCGTATCTTTGCAGAATACGAGCTTGTCTTCTTCGTAATTTTTTTGCGGCTTCTCTTCTGGTTGCTCTCTATCTACTGTCTTCCTTCTTGTTCGTCGCTCCCGCATTCGCTGGTGTCATCTACGAGGTTTCATTTGATGACCAGCTTCCAGTCGTGCTTTTTATGTATGAGGAGCAGGACGAGTTGTACCTCGAACGAGGAGATATTCCTGAAGGCTATGCCGACTTGGCGCGAGTTAATTTCTTACCCAAGTATGACATAGCGGGGTGTTCTGATTGTGTCAGGCTCTCTGATTTTAGTCGCTATGTTGCTCACCCGCGTGAGAGTACTGTTTCAGTTGCCTTGGATCGTGATTACTATCCCGTCCAGTCGATTGCTTTCGACGGTTTTCAGCCTTCTGACGTACCTTACAGTAACGGGTTTGCTTTGCAGGTTCCGTTCACTGCGTCTTATTCTTCTTTGAGTGCTAACCAAAGTCGTTTTAGCCCTGAGCCTGAAAATCGAACACGTACGTCTATTTTTTTTACACGTCCTAGTCTGTCGCTCGGACAGTTTGGTGTCCTCTGGAGTGGTTTTCGCTATCGTGAAATTGACGACGGAGGCCAACTGGATGTAGAGAATATTCGCCTCGATACTTATATCGAGAAACACTTCACCTCAAATCTTTCCACACTGATCATTGGAGAGACGGCTACTCGATCTGATATCAATGACAGCAGCTTACCGGTAACGGGCGTACGCTTTTATCGTAACTTCGAGATTGAGCCCGATGTACAGAATTCTCCATCGTATGATTATCTGACTTTTATTGAGCGCCCCTCTATTATCGAAATCTATCAAAACTCGGAGCTAGTGCGTCGAGAGCAGATAGATCAGCCGGGTAGGCTGCGGCTTGAAAATTTTCAGCCTTCTGCCAATGGACGTGTTCGTCTTTTTGTGACGGATGCCTCTGGTGTTGATCGTGTTCTGGACGCAGATTTTGTCGTTAATCGGCAGAATATAGGTAAGGGTAACTGGGATTATGACTTATCACTGGGTTATCGCCGTATTGCTGATGAAACTTATGAGGGTGATTACGCTGCAGCAGCAAGAGCGTCTTTTGGTATCACGAATACAATGACACTCGGTCTGTTTACTGAAGGGACATCCACGCGATCGGATAGCGAATTAATTGGTATTGCGAATCGGGCCTACAATCTTGGTGGTAATCTGTTATGGACGACCAAAGCAGGTAGCTTCGATTTTACGTCTAAATGGGCAGGCAGCAGCGAGGGGGACTCGGGGCGAAGTGTTTTGTTTTCGTATCGTCATGCTGTACGAGTCACGGAGCGTGATGCGCTGTCATTTTCAGGAACATTGATCTCGGAGAAAGATTACTTTTCGGCTGCAGGTCTGGAGCGAGACCTATCAGGCTACTTGGCTTCAGCCAATTATGGCCGTCGTATACTTTCAGGCTTTGCCAGCTTGAGTAAGACGCTTGACATAACAACGCGTACTATTGGTTTCAACTACCGCCCGGGTAAGCTACGCCTTCAGGGTTCGATCAGTAAAGTCGATAATGTCAGCCCTTTGTTTCTTCTTTCTCTGAATTACCGTTTTGCTGGATCGCATACAGCCGGCACCGGGGCGTCCTATCGTAAAAGGCCTCAGGCAGCCGGTCAGTACGCGAGTGTTTCTGGTGTATCGTCAAAGAATAAGCTGACATACAGTGCGCGCTTCACACGCGACATTGAAGATAGCCTTCGCGGATTTAATGGTTATCTTTCTCACGGTGGTCAGTATGTCAGTAGTAGTTACTTTATTCGCACGAATGCTATCGACAGACAGCAGTTATGGACATTGTCTTCCGGGATCGGGATTGCTGGGGCCGGCCCTTGGTATGTCGGTCCTGGGCTAGGACGTCGTACCAGTCTTATTTCGATACAGTCTGATAAGCCAAGAACAGCCGTTTTTGTCCAGGGACGTCGATATATCACTAATCGCTCTGGCAATGTTACTGCTCGTGGATCGGTTTTTCGGGAGAGTCGAGTAAATCTTGATCTGAATGACATGGATTTTGACGCTCTTCCTGAAAGAACCAGCGTTGCCTATCGTGCTTTTCCAGGGACGAGTTCGACTATTCAGTTTGAGGCGCTTGCTCCTGCTGGTTTTATATTCATTGAAAATATTGAAGAGAACACACTTGTTACGATTAACGGTAAGGCAACCCTTTACTATGACTTTGGTGCCTACAGTGAAAATCTAACCTTGGGTGAAAATACGGTTATAGTTGGGGAGGATAAGTACACCTTCCACCTTTACTCTTTGAAAGAAATATTGCCAGTGTTTCGCCTGAGCGATAAAAACAAGGTAAACCGGAATTAAATGATGCTCACTTTAATGATAAGAGTTTTAGCCACTTTACTGCTTAGCTATAGGGCCTTCGCCGTTGAATTGCCTGATATACCTGCAACCAACATTGACAATGAAATTATTCGTGAACCTAATCTTAATCAGCCGCTAACTGATGTGGTTACTGATTACCTTCCGAGTATCAATAATGGAGGTAGTCTAGATTCGGACCTTACTGATGCAATTCAGGTTGATTACACTGGCGTCAGCCTTAATGTCCGAATGGAAGAACTTACATCTAAGGTATTTGACGCTTCACTGATAGCTCAATCACTAATAGACATGCCTAACGACTCGGCTCACTACGACAACCGCCCGGATGAATTTGTCGATTTGTTGACCCCTCAAGGGCAGCTCGCGGAAGGGGCCTTCCAGGACCAATTGATGTCACCATCTATGCCGGTAGCCGCGCCTTTGAGTGGAAGCGATGCTGTTCCATGCCGGGTTTTCCTCGGTGATGACCTTAAAGTCTCTTTTAATGAGGTGTCCAGTCACACTGTATCACGAGAGGTGTCAGTACTGGTGCAGTGCGATAAAGGTGTTAACTATCGTTTGTCGGCTACTAATGGGGTAGAAGAGAAGGCCCGCTTCATCGCAGCACTCGAAAGTGAAGATGGCCGACAGCCTGCGATGATCGATATACGGCATCCATCAGGGCATACATTGTCGACTAATCGTTATGTCGGATCTGGTGAACCACAGTCGCTGCCTATTCAACTCACGTTGTTCAGTGCCAGCAGGCAAGCCTTGCTTGGCCATGTTCGTTCAGTAGAGGATATTAGACTCGAGTTGGATATCGTTCGTTAGTCCATTTTACCCCTTCCATGTGAATCTCTCGGTCGGGTGTCCTTATCCGGCCAGTCATTTGAGATCACATTCGAGTTATACGACGTCATTGCTGAATTTTCAGCGTTTCTGGTAGGAAGTTTTTCGGTTTATTGTGGC
>PDUK01000098.1 GCA_006212115.1 Thalassolituus sp.
ACCTGGCGGCGCAGGGCGCGGTTCAGCAGTCGGTGGATGACATTTCATCGACCACTGGTCTCAACGTTCCGACCGTACGCAAAGTGATGAAGGCACTGGTCGATAGCGGCCTTGTGATCGCCCGTCGTGGTGCAAAAGGCGGTTATCGCATCGCCCGACCACCGGCACAGATCAGCGTACGCGATGTAGTTGAAGCCTTTGAAGGTCCGATTGCCCTGACGGAGTGCTCTCAGGATCATCATGTCTGCGACATCACCGACACCTGCAACCTCTCAGACGGCTGGGGTGGGATAAACCAGCTCATCATGCAGATGATGGGGCGCATTTCCCTCGAAGATGTCCGTAACCCTCAGATCGTCGATAAATTGTACCGGCAGTTACTGGATGACGGGCCGAGGATTCAGTTGGTGAATTTGTAGGGGCGCGTTAATGTCGGTCAGCCTGAATGTTGACGGTCACCCTACGCACCTATACTTTGTCGAGATTTGTTATTTAAATTGAAAAAGGATTTACGATGAAGAAATTGCCGGCCTGGAACATGCTATTAGCCAATTTCCCGAACAAACCTGCACCTGAGGTATTTCGAGAGATTGGTGGAAAAGTTCTCCTGAATTATGAGATTGGTGTTTTTACAAATGCGTGCGCTACCCGTATATCCAGAGCTCTGAACTTTTCAGGAGAAGATCATAGGATACCGTTCTACAAAACGCAGGACTCACACGGAAACGATGTCGTTCAGGTATCTTCGGGTGGAAAAAAGTATTGGTATATATATCGAGTAAGAATAATACGTCAATATTTGTCTGATAGGTATGGTCCGCCAATATTGGTCGACTCTAATAGTTATGCCAGGGAGCTACGAGGTAAAAAGGGAATAATTATATTTGATGTAGAGGGCTGGTCGGATGCAACTGGTCATGCGGATTTGTGGGATGGAGTGTCCGTTGTCGGGTCTGATTATGGTGATAAATCTACTAGTATCTATTTCTGGGAGACTTTCTGATGAGGGCTCAAGTGTTTATCGGGATAGTTTGTTCTTGCCTGATCGGTTGTATGGCTCCTCAAGTTAAGAATAGCACTGAGGGAAACGAGCTAGAGGCCTTCGCCAAGGTTAATTGCCTATACTGGTATTTTAAGAAAAAAGGTTATGACACCAACGATATCCAGGCAATAGCTGGGGGAGTGGTTGAAATGTCTGAAAGCTCGGCAGAATCTTTCCAGAACATCGCACTTTTTGTCAAAGACTACCAGCCAGATATCAAGTCGAAGGCTAACGTCGATGTCGATCTCTATAAATGTTTCAAATTGGATGATAGTGAAGAGTTGAGGAGCCTTATTAAAGCTCAGTAGAGAAATTCTCCTTATCCTATATCTCTTGCGAATTTGGAAGCCGCTACGAGTGTACTAAGGTTGGTGGTGTTTGTCAGAATGCTGCGAGTGGTTCTTGGATAATCTCACCCCGATCAGAATAGCTATCTTTTAGCTTTTTCTGTCTGATATCCAATTAGTAGCAAGGCAATGATAGGTAGGTTCTTAGAGAGAGGCCCGAAAGGGTGAAGCCAGAATTCTGGTGCCATGTACGATAGTAGTAGGGTATAGCCCACTACAGTCAGCATCTGTACTCGATAGCACCAGAGTGCCAGCCTGCCTGTAAGTACCCAGATTCCGATTATTAAGTCCAATCCGGCACCGGAATTAATTAAGAGGTCAGCTACGCGCCCCGCTATTCCTGCAGTATTCAGCGTATCCAAACCAAACTGATAATCACCGAAGATAGACGCCCATGCGGTGAGAATCCATAGTATGGCCAGAGTAAAGCGCATGAACACTAGTGTTTTGATCGTCGCGGTCATTATGTCATAGCCAGCGGTTTGAAAATCATCAGCCAATAAATCACCAGTAATGTGGTGAAGGCCGGAATTCCCAAAGCGGTCCAGAGGCGCATGTAGCGATTGAACTGCTCCTGGGAGAATTGTTCCTCGCTTGCCAGTGCTCTGAGGCGGTATTGAATCCATACCACGGGTAACCAGCAGCAGCCGATGAATACGAACAGGCCAATTACCGTGAGTATCCACGGCGACAGCATGCTTATTCCTAGCCGGTTAGCCAGTAGAAAACCTGTCGCTAGCTGGATAATTACGGCAGGTGTCGTAAATATCCAGTCGGCCAGAACGACATGACGGGTGGTCACCTGCAAGGCTTCGGTGTTGCCTGAACGCCATGTTATAAACATGAAAAACGCGATGCCAGTGCCAGTGCCTGTCAGCACTGTAGCGCTGAGAACATGCAGCATCTTTAGAAGGAAGTAACTATCCATGGACCACCTCAGTGGCCTGAGTGATTCCCTCTGGATCAGCTATTCTATCGAAATCAGCGAGATCATAGAGCCCAAGACACGGCATTGCACCTGGCGGATTAGTTGTACCCCGAATCAGTTTTTCGGCAAGAATCAGTGCGGACATGGTTGGAATGTGTGGGCCAACACCATCGAGTGCTGTAAGCGTCCACTGGATGGTCAGAGGCTTGTTATCTTTCCCGGTACCCGTTAGTGAAATCTGCATTCCACCATTGCCACTGCCGAAGCGTTTAAACCACTCGCTAACTCTCCAGATAGGCCGGATAAAGATCGACCAGTCTGGAATCAGTCTTAGACGAGCAAGCCATGCCATACCCACCATTCCGAAGTGCAGCAATGGAAGCTCCAGTCCGGCCTGAAAGCGCACGGTTTGCGCAGTTGGGTAGCGTCTTGGAAACAACTCAAGATCGGGAATATCGATATCGGCTAGCCAGCGTTTGCCCAGAGCTTTACCAAAATCACGGCTGCGGGGAGCCATCCAACCGTGAGTTTCGGTTATCTGGCCCTGATGCCATACTGGAAAAGCATGCCCTGTATAAGACAGAATGCCTCGAAGTGTCGCTTCCCCGCGTTCGGCCTGATTACCGGGCGCTATCGCAAAGTCGATAGTATCCAGCCGTTGGAACTGTGGCAGAAAGTGATCGACCACCACTGAGGACAGTCCAGGTACGGAGCTGGCACCACTCACTACTAACACGCCCGCCTCCTGGGCTTTGGCATTCAGTGTGTCAATGTCGCAGACAAAGCGTCGGTCATCAGCGAGATCAATGTAGTGAGCGCCGCAGGCGATGCAGGCTTCCGATACACGGTAATCCTGCCCTTGAAAAGGACCACTGGTATGTATCACCAGCTGCGGAGCTAGCAAACTCAGCTGCTTCGGAAAATCCTCCGCTTTATAGTCTATCCTGCAAGGCTCAACTCGGGTATCAGCCGCAGCTTCGGCCTGCAGGGCATCGGCATAGCTTGCGGCTTTGCCGGCGTCGCGGCCACCGATCAGAAGGGTAAGCCCTGCCGACTGGCTCAGGTGCGAAGCGATACGTTTACCGAAGTTACCGTAGCCGCCCAAGATAAGAATGGTCCGTACATCCACCGTCGTCGTTCTCTGGTAATTCTGTTTCGGGATGATTGCCCGAGAACCTTTAGGGGGCAAGTAAAACTTAAGGGGTTAGCGATTCCTGATCGTGGCCATGAATAGGGTTCAGGGCTCAGAATCGGTAATTTGCCAACGTGCCATGAATGAGCCTAGGGTAGCTAAGGACCTTTCTGGCATAACAGACACCAAGGGCTATTATAAGCCTGCTATAGTTGAATATACTCGTTATCTACACCCCATCTCACAGCGGACCTGTGAGTCTGAACTAGTGCAGGAAAGCATTTCAGCGTCGCCGAGGTCGTTGCTCAACCGTGGTAAATCTCAGTCAGTATGGTCATCTGGTTCATATCAAGACCGTTGAGGAATTGAAGCTTTACGAACTGATACCCAACGTTGTTTGGGTGTTCGATATCGATAAGCACGGTTGGTGGTGGGGCAACTCAGCAGCGGTAGCTTTCTGGGGGCTGGATTCGGTGCAAGCGCTGATCGACAAGGATCTGTCAGGGGATACTCAGGGCGCGCGTGACCGTATATTGCAAACATTTGAACTAGCGGTACGCGAAAGCCTCACCGTTGACCCCTGGACAACCTACCCGAACGGCAAACCTAAGACATCGTTGATGATGCACCGCGCAGTGTTGTTGGGGCCAGACCGCCATCGAGGCATCATTGCCTACATCAATGAGCAGGTAAACATGGGGGAGCAGCCTGAAAATCTGCTCTTGATGGAGGCGATGCGTTATACGCGGGTGCCTGCAACTACCTTTACGCTGGATGGCGCCCCGGTGGTAGAAAACCCTGCTGCGACGGATGCTTATAACTATATCCATAGCCAGCCTCTGGCCGTAGATAGCTCTCCCTTTGTCGCGCGCTTTGCTGACTCCGCTGAGGGTCAGGCTTGTCTCGAGCGGGTGCAGGCAGGAGAGGAGGGGCGCTGGGACTGCATCATGCAAACCGCCAGTGGTCCGCGGCGTCACAGGCTGGATATTCGCCGCACCCGCCACCCGCTGAATGGTGATTTTCTGTTTTTGGTGGTGGAGTATGATTTCACCGAATTGTATGAGGCGCTGGAAGAGGTCGAGTCCGCGCGTTCGAGGCTGCATGACATTGCGATGAAGGATGCACTGACCGGTGTGCATAGCCTGCACTTTATGCAGGAGGCGGCCGGTGCTGAATTGGCAAATGCGGCTCTTCATCAGCAGCCTCTCTGGTTGATGTTTATTGATCTGGATGGGTTCAAAGCGATCAACGATAGCCTTAGCCACAGTTCCGGTGACGAGGTATTGCGTGAAGTGGCCAGACGCTTACAGGAGGTTATCTGTGAGAGCGACTTGCTGGCCCGGATTGGTGGAGACGAATATGTGTTGCTGTCTCACGCCAGCTCGCGAGCTGATTCCGAAGGCGTGGCTCAGCGTATTCTGGATTGCCTGCAAGAGCCAATTCCGGTTGAGGGCGATCAAGCACGCGTCAGCGCTAGTATCGGTATTGCTAACTTCCCTAACGACGGGGAGGATCTAGAATCACTACTGAAAGCCGCAGATGCCGCCATGTACCGGGTAAAGAAAGATGGAAAGAACGGTTTTGTCTTTGCATCACCCGGATACAACGCTGAATAGCCTTATTTGGTATTCTATTTTCGATGGCTTTTAGGCGATATATTGGGGATGAACCAGCCCTTCCATGTCGTCGGTATGGGCCTGTTTGCCACTCACCTTCGGATTAGTATTCCTACCAGCACTTCTCTGTTCCAGGCTTGCTTCGAATTCTTATTGAATATACGATTCGTATACGTTTTGTATTCAAAGTGTATTCTTGATGGGTATTGTAAAAATTGACGACGAACTTCACGAAGAGGTTCGCAAGGCTAGTGCTGTGATGGAGCGGTCCATCAACGCGCAGGCGGCGTTCTGGATTCGTATCGGCATGCTGGCTGAGGCGAACCCGCACAGAACCTACAGCGACATCGTCGAAGAGCAGATGCGGCTGGCGAACGTTGGTATGAGGAAGGTGTCCGGTGGTTGAGGTTGTTTCTCTCAAGTCTCCGGAGCAACTCGACCTGATGCGCGAGGCGGGCCGGCTGCTGGCTCAGGTCTTTGGCTATCTTGATGATAAGGTGGTCGAAGGTATCAGCACCATGGAAATTAACAACCTGGTGGAGCGCTACATCGAAGACGTGCTGCATTCTCGTCCAGCGAGTAAAGGTCAGTACGGGTATCAGTACGTTCTGAACAGCTCGGTAAACCACGTTGTTTGCCACGGTGTTCCCAGTGATTCACAGCGTCTGAAAAACGGTGACATCGTCAACATCGATATCACGCTTGAGAAGGGCGGTTACATCTCAGACTCCAGTAAAACCTATATGATTGGTGATGTCTCACCGCTTGCCCGTAAGTTGGTCGACGACACGTACGAGTCGATGTGGCAGGGCATCCGAACAGTGAAGCCAGGTGCTACATTGGGAGACGTTGGGTACGCTATTCGGCGGCACGCTCAGAAAAACGGTTATAGCGTAGTTCGCGAGTACTGTGGTCATGGAATCGGGACCGAGATGCACGAAGCTCCCCAAGTGCTGCATTACGGCCGCCCCGGTGAAGGACTTGAGCTTAAGGAAGGTATGACATTTACCATCGAGCCTATGATCAATCAGGGAAAGGCCAAGGTAAAAACCAAAAAAGATGGCTGGACTGTGGTGACGGCAGATAAAAAGTTGTCTGCGCAGTGGGAACACACTATTGCTGTAACGGCCGACGGGTTTGAAGTACTGACGCTCAGGGAAGAAGAGAGTCAGTAGGTAAACTGATATAATCTGCCAACGTTTTTGATCTCTGAGTTCCACAATGTCTTCTTCGATGACCCCATCCTACATCGATCGCTTCGGCGGTATAGGCCGTTTATACGGTGCAGACGGCCTGCAGCGTCTGCACGATGCTCATGTCTGTGTGATTGGTATTGGTGGTGTCGGTAGTTGGGCGGCTGAAGCGCTGGCGCGTACAGGTGTGGGTAAGATCACTCTGATCGATATGGACGATATCTGTGTCACTAACACCAATCGACAGGTTCATGCCATGACCAGCTCAGTTGGTAAGCTCAAGTGCGAAGCGGTGGCTGAGCGTTTAAAAGACATTAACCCTGAGATCGATGTCGATGCTCGCATGGCCTTTATCACGGCCTCAAACCTCGAGGAGCAGATCACGCCGGATATGGATTACGTGATCGACTGCATCGATAGTGTGAAGAACAAAGCCGCGCTGATTGCGTTCTGTAAGCGTCGTAAGATCCGTATCGTGACGACGGGTGCGGCTGGCGGTCAGACCGACCCAACGCAGATTCAGATCGGTGATCTGAATAAAACCTTCAATGATCCGCTTGCACGTAAAGTACGTTCTTTGCTGCGTCGGGAGTATGGATTTTCGCGCAATGCCTCGCGTAACTATTCTGTGCCTTGTGTCTTTTCAACCGAACAGCTGGTGTACCCAAGCAGTGACGGCACTGTGTGTCAGACCAAAGCTTTTGCTGACCCGCCTCGACTGCAATAGCGGTTTTGGCTCCGCGACTATGGTGACGGGCACGTTTGGTTTTGTTGCAGCATCACGGGTGATTCGTCGTATTGCGGATAATGCCGGGAAGAAGTCTTAAGGCACCTCTGAACAATGCAGTTATGACAGCGGCTACCAGGAAAGTGTCAGTTCAAGGCGCTACTTTGAAGATATAGTGGACTACATCGAAAAGTAGCAACACAGAAATGAGACTTTCCTGGAAGCCCCGAAGGGCGTGGGCTGTAGACACTTCATATCATTGTTGTTGATCTTGATAAGGACGCGTCATTACCTTCGATCAGCGCCGCGATCTGAAGCGCTACAGCACTCACGCGCTGCATGACTGAATTGCTCAGAGGTGCCTTAACTTCCTTGGATTAAGTCAGAGCTTTTAAAACATCCGCATACGGCACTTGCTCAAGTGCTGCGTAATTCGCAAGTTTCTTCGCTTTCACTTTGGTCAGCCACGGGCTCGCCATACCACTTAAAAAGCGGGTCTGGGTTTCAGGCTCAGGTATCTGGTTAAACATCGTTTGATACGCTTGATTAAACTCAGACA
Source organism: Thalassolituus sp. (assembly GCA_006212115.1). Lineage (GTDB taxonomy): Bacteria > Pseudomonadota > Gammaproteobacteria > Pseudomonadales > Oceanobacteraceae > Thalassolituus. The sequence continues at coordinate 7,545 of PDUK01000098.1, forward strand.
GCATCCCCTTAAAAACAGAAGCATCCGGTGCAGAAGCCACACTGTTCTGAGGCCATGACTGCCATTTACCCATACAGACGGAACAGTGTCCGCAATCCTGCGTCATTGAGTGATCATTAAAATACACGGCGA